>DASPHQ010000389.1:0-4095 GCA_035629595.1 Urbifossiella sp.
CAGCTCTTCCAGGCCCGCCGGAAGGCCGCGGCGTCGTCGAAGGAATCGGCCGGCAAGGTCATCGAGGCGGCCTCCAAGGGCGTGGAGTACACGACCGAGAAGCTGAAGCTGACCCTGGGCGCGTCCGGCGGCACCTCGAAGGGGGACATCCTTCAGGACCAGATCACGCTGACACGCTTCGAGGAGAACCTGGCCCAGGCCGCGGCGGCGGTCGCCAAGGCCGGCTCCGAGTTGGAGGAGGCCAACGTGATGATCCTCAAGCACCACATCTACGGCAAGATCAACGGCACCGTGCGGTCCAAGAGCAAGCACGCCGGCGAGTTCGTCAAGGCCGGCGAGAAGATCCTGGAAATCCAGGGGACCGACCAGGTGCGGCTCGAAGGGTTCCTCGACGTGCAGTACGCCGGCCTCGTCCGCCGCGGCATGCAGGTGACCGTCGAGCCGGCCATCCCCAGCGCCCCGACCAAGACGCTGCCGCTGCACCGCGCCGCCGTCACCGGGCTGGCCGTGTCCGCCGACCTGAAGCGGCCGATCGTGGTGTCGGTCAGCGCCGACGGCACCGGCCGGGCGTGGGACGCCACCACCGCGAACGGGGCCGCGGTCAGCCTGACGCACCCGGTCGCGGTCCGCGCCGTGGCGTGCAGCCCGGCCGGCGTCCCGGCCGTGGCCGTCACCGGCGCCGACGACGGCAAGCTCCGCGTGTTCGACGTGTCGAAGGCGGACGCCATCCCGACCGAGGGGCGGGTGCTGGAGAAGGCCCACGCCGCCGCGGTCGGGGCGATCGCGTTCAGCCCGGACGGGAAGTTCATGGCCACCGCCGCCGGCCGCGACGTGTTCATCTGGGACGCGGTCGCGTGGGAGCAGAAGTACGCCCTCCCCGCCACCGAGCACCGCGACGCGGTGACGAGCCTCCAGTTCACGCCGCAGGGCACGCTCGTGACGGCGTCGCGGGACCGCAGCCTGAAGGTGTGGCGGCTCGGCGCCGAGAAGGCCGGCGTGGCCCGCACCATCGACCACCGCAGCGGCGCCGTGGACGTGCTCGGCGTGTCGTCCGACGGCAGCCGGGTCGTGTTCGACCACGAGAAGAACCGCCTCGACCTGTTGTGCCTGGCCGACCGCCAGACCGCCGGCACGGTGCAGAACGTCGGCCCGACGGCGACGTTCGCGGCGCTGGCGGTGTTCAACCGCGACGACTCGCTGCTGCTGACGGCTGGCGGCGAGGGGGAGCTGAAGGGCGGCATCCAGGTGTGGACGGTGCCGCCGGCCGGCGGCCGCGCCGCCGAGGCCGCCCGGCTGTTCACCCCCGGCCGGGTCGGGGTGACGGCGGCCGCGTTCACCCCGACGGCGGAGCACAAGTTCCTGGCGGTCGGAACCGAGCGCGGCACCGTTCACCTGTGGACCGCCCCCGCGACGCGGAAGGCGTACACCGGCACGGTGGAGTACGTGGACGCGTCGGACAACCGCCAGGTGACGGTCCGCGTCATCATGGACAACCGCGAGCTGGGCCTGCTCGACCGCTCCGCGGCGACGGTGGTGATTAACCCGGGACAGTAGTTGTCAGTTCTCAGTGGTCAGTCGTCAGTCGGACACCCCGACGGCGACTGACCCGCCGTTCCGCCCGTCTGGCTGACCACTGACAACTGAGAACTGAAAACTCCGATGGACCTGACCACCAATCTCAACAACCCCGCCGAGCGGCGGAAGCAGGTCCGGCTCAAGGTCCGGCCGGACCTGCAGGTGTTCGAGCAGAAGTACGAGGGGAAGGGTTATCACGTCGTCAAGGACCCGGTGTGCCTCCGCTACTACCGGTTCAACAAGCAGGAGTACTTCGTCTTCAGCCTGTTCGACGGCCAGCACACCATGGAGCAGGTGCGCGACCGGTTCGAGGAGGAGTTCACCCCGCAGCGGCTCGAACAGCAGGATTTGGAGAGTTTCGCCCGCCAGCTGGTGACCGCCGGGCTGGTGCAGCACGAGCAGGCCGGGGCCGGCAAGCACCTGTTCCAGCGCCGCGCCAAGCAGCGCCGGATGAAGCGCCTGGCGACCGTCACCAACATCCTATACCTGAAGATCCCGGTCTTCGACCCGGACCGCATCCTCGACTGGATGTACAAGTACCTGTGGTGGATTTTTACCACCACGTTCTTCGTCGTGAGCGTGCTGTTCATGCTCTCGGCGGTGTTCCACGTGACGCTCCACTTCAACACGTTCTACGCCAAGCTCCCGGCGTACCAGGAGTTCTTCAGCTGGAACTCCGTCCTCTACATGTGGCTGTCGCTCGGCATCGTGAAGGTGATCCACGAGTTCGGGCACGGACTGTCGTGTAAAGCCTTCGGCGGCGAGAGCCACGAGATGGGCGTCTTGCTCATGTGCTTGAGCCCGGCGCTCTATTGCAACGTGACGGACGCGTGGACGCTGGCCGACAAGTGGAAACGCATCATCATCAGTTTCGCCGGCATCTACGTGGAACTGGTGATCGCGGCGGCCGCGACGTTCGTGTGGTGGTACACGCCCGCCTACCCGTTCGTGAACAACGTGGCGCTGGCCTTGATGGTGTTGTGTTCCGTGTCCACGGTGGTGTTCAACGCCAACCCGCTGATGCGGTTCGACGGGTACTACATCCTCGCCGACTGGCTGGAAATTCCCAACCTCCGCGAGAAGGCCAACCGCTACCTGAACAACCTGTTCCTGGAGAAGTGCCTCGGGGTGGAGGTGCCGCCGGAGGCGTACATGGCCCCGAGCCGGAAGGTGCTGTTCGTCTCATACGCCATCGTGAGCTGGGTGTACCGGTGGGTGGTGACGTTCAGCATCCTGTGGTTCCTGGCCGACCTCCTCGGGCCGAAGCTCAAAATTCTCAGCCAGATGCTGGCGGTGATGTCACTGTTCTCCATCTTCGTCTGGCCGACGTACCGGGTCATCAAAAACATCCGCCAACGGGGGCGACTGCCGGACATGAAAGCGCCACGCGTCTACGTCACCATCGCCGTGTTCAGCGCCCTGCTCGCCGCGTTCTTCCTCGTGCCGCTGCCGGTCAGCCGGGTGCACGAGACCGGCCTGTTGGGGATCGACCCGGCCCACGCCGAGGCCGTGCTGTTGCCCGAACCCGCGCGGCTGGTCCGCGCCGAGCCCGGCGCGAAGCCCGGCCGGCAGGTCCGCGCGGGCGAGTTGCTGGCCGTGTTCCGGAGCGAGCAGCTCGAGGTCGAGCTGACGGCCGCGCTCCTCGACCAGACCGAGCACCGGCGGGCGTTCGAGGACCTGACCCGGGGCATCTCGGAGCACCGCGGGCGGATCGAGGACGAGGCGTTGAAGCAGGCCGAGCAGCAGGCCCGCGACGCCGAGGAGAAGGCGCGCACGGCCGGCGACCGGGTGGCGCTGCTGATCCGGCGGCAGCAGCGGCTGGCCGAGGTCCGCGCCCCGCGGGCCGGGATGGTCGCCGCCGCCCCGCGGCCCGACGACGCCGGCAAGCTGTTCGACCGCGGGTACAACGAGAACCAGCCGGCGTTCCTGGTCGGCGACCCGTCGAAGATCGTCGTGCGGGTGCCGGTGACGCCGCAGCAGTACCGCATCCTGAAGGAAGACCTGCCGCTGCGGAACGAGCTGGACGTGTCGCTGTACGTGAAGGGGCGGAGCGACCGCGAGTTCCACGGCAAGGTGAAGCGGCTGCCGGAGCAGAACGCGGCGACGGTGCCGGTGCAGCTGACGCAGCGCGGCGGCGGCCCGCTTGCGGTGAAGCCGGACGCCGACCCGAACGTGCTGGTGCCGCTGGCGCAGACGTACCTGGTGGAGGTCGAGTTGACCGACCCGGACGAGTCGCTGAAGCCGGGCCAGCTGGCGTCGGTGAAGGTTCACGCGAAGTGGCGCAGCGCCTCGTGGTGGGTCGGCCAGACGCTGGCGAACGCGCTGGACATCGGCCTGTTCCGGTAGGCGAACGGCCAACGCGGAAAGCCCGGGGACGGTCGTCCCCGGGCTTTTCTGTTGGTTCGCGTGGGCGGGATGGTCAGCGGGGGTCGTCGGCGTCGGCGGGGGTGGAGCGGTCGTCGGCGTCCGCGGCTTCCGGCCCGGGGACGCGGTAGCCTTCGCCGAGCCAGCGGCCGAGGT
>DASPHQ010000390.1:0-11519 GCA_035629595.1 Urbifossiella sp.
CGTGTCGTTCTTGAGCCAGCGAGCCATCCAAGCGTTGATGCCGCGGTGCAACTCGGGCGTGTCGGCGTGTGTCCCCTTCGTTTCGAGCAGCTGGAACTTCTCACCGGCGCCGTACAGGTCGTAAACCTTGCGGGTCTTGTCCGCGAGGCGGCGGTAGCCTTCGACGGGGAAGATGTCGTCCTTGTCGGAGTTGCCCAGCAGCAGCGGCCGCGGGGCGATCAGCGCCGCCACCTGCGCGAAGTCCCAGCGGTACGTGTTCACCGGGTACATGCAGTCGCAGTGGCCGGCGATCACGCCGTCGGCCAGTCGCGCGGCCGGCGCCTCGATCAGGTGCGCGTGCAGGTCGGCAATACCGGCCACAGGAACGATGGCCTTGATTCGCTCGTCCGCGGCCGCGACCCACCAGCTCGTCGCGCCGCCGCCCGACCGGCCGGTCAGGCCGATCCGCGCGGCGTCCACCTCGGGGCGGGTTTCGAGGTAGTCGAGGGCACGCATCGCGTTCCACAGCTCGACGCCGGCCGGGGTGTAGCCGCGACTCTGCCACCACCACATCTTCGCGCCGTGGGTGCCGTGGTGGTCGCCGCGGATCTCGCCGAGCTCCACCGTGTCAAGGATGAGACAGGCGTAGCCGTTCGACGCGAACCACGCCGGGTGGTACTGGTAGTGGACCTTGCTCCCGTACGACACGCCGTCGATGACGACGTTGCCGTGGCCGCACACGTACAGGATGGTGGGCAGGCGTCCGGTGCGGCGCTTCGGCAGGTACAGGTTCGCGGTGACGTACAGGCCCGGCATCGACTGGAAGTGCAGCCGCTCGACGGTGAACGTGCCGCCGTCGGTGGTGCCGGTAACGACCGGGTTGAGCGGCGTCCGCGGCGGGAGTGGGTGGAGGCCCATCATCTCGAGGAATTGCCGGCGCAACTCCGGGCGCTCCCTCTCCCACTCGTCCTTCGTGGTGAAGTCGACGAGGCACCACTTGCTGATCTCCTTGACGTGGGCGCGGAAGTAGGCGTCGAGCTGCTTGCGGTTGCGGGCGTGGTCGGGGTTGGGTGGCTGCGCGGCGGCGGGGAGGGCGAGCAGCAGCGCGGCGAGGCCGGCGGGGAGGAGGCGGGTCATGGGAGGTGCCCTCGGGGGGTGGTGCGATGCTACCCGACCGGCGCCGCGGAGCAAGAGCCGGCGCGGATTCGGCGTTTCTGCTTGACGACTGTGCCCCCCGCCGGCGAGATAGTGGGTGCCCACCCGAGGACGACCATGCGGACGGCCCTGCAAGCCACGCTCGCCCTGGTGACGGGCATCATCCTGCTGATCGTGTTGCTCAGCGTTGACACGCGGCGCTCGACCGCGGCGGATAAGGCCGCGGACTTCGAGTTGCGCGCGCTGATCGTCACGATCGTCGGCTGGATCATCGGCCTGGCGTTGCTGGCGTTCTGGATGGTGATGGCGTGGCGTGCGGTGCGGGCGCTGGAGTCGATGGCGGCGTCCCTTCGCCGCCCGGCCGCGCCGCCACCACCCCCTCCCGCGACGGAGTGACCGATGCGCCGACCTGGGTTCTTCGAGCTGACGCCCGGCCGCCGGGTGTTCCTCGCCGCCGCCGGCGTCGCGGCGCTGACGGTCGTCGGCTACGTCGGCGACGCCTTCGAGTCCCGCGACCGCATACAGAAGGCTCTCAACCCTCCGCCCCCGCCGCCCCCGCCCCCGCCGCCCCCGCCGCCGCCGGTAGACCCGATCGTCGCCTTGCGGGAGGCCGACGCCGCGCTCGGGAAGGCGGAGCGCGCCGTTGCGGACCCCGCGGCGAAGGCCGGGGCCGCGGAGCGGCAGGTGACGCAGGCCGAGGTTCACCTCCGCGCGCTCGACGGCCGCGAGTTCCACCCCGCGCTCGTGGCCCAGCGGGCGCGGCTGATCGAGCGGGCGGAGGCCGTCCGCCGCACCCTCGCCGCGGGCGGACCCTGACCGGTGTGAATTCGTTTGACGGGACCAGGGCGAGCCGGGAAACTACGGTCGGGCGGCGACCACGTTCGGCCCGGGTGGGGGTTATCGGAATGAACCTGCGGCGCGCGGCGGCGGTGTTCATCGTCTCAACGGCGGGCGTGGCCGGCACAGGTCAGCCCGCCGACCCGCCCGGGACGGTGGTGCTGGCCGGGCACACGGGGAACGTGTTCGGCGTGGCCTGGAGCCCGGATGGAAAGGTGCTGGCCTCCGGAAGCCGGGACGGCACGGTCCGGCTCTGGAACCCGGTGACCGGCAAAGAGATGACGAAACTCGACGGGGTAACTCGGTACGTGTACGGCGTGGCGTGGCGGCCGGACGGGAAAGTGCTCGCCTTCGCAGACACGGGGAACGGCGTGATCCGTCTCTGGAACGCCCCCGCCGCGCGAAAGACGACTGTGCTGGTGTCCGGCAAAGCCGACCAGGGGGTGGAGTACGCCGTGGCGTGGCGGCCGGACGGGAAGGTCGTCGCGTCGACCCATGTGGACAAGGCGGTACGTCTGTTCGACGTCGCCACCGGGAAGGTTATCGCCACCCTCCGGGAGGACAGCGGCCGTGTGTTTTCCCTGGCCTGGCGGCCGGACGGGAAGGTTCTGGCAGTGGGTAGTGAGGACGGGGTGGTCCGTGCCTGGGATACAGTCGCCGGCAAGGTGCTGACGCGGTTCGGTGATTCGGCCGCGCCGCCACCCGGTGCGGCAGACACGGCCGATATGATCCGGGCGGCCGGGTTGGCCCGGGGCCATACTCGGGGGGTGGGAGCGGCGGCATGGAGTCCCGACGGGAAGTACCTGGCGTCCGGCGGGGGCGACGGTGCCGTGCGGGTGTGGGACGCGGCCACGGGGAAGGGGACGGCCGCGATGGCGGTGTCCAACATCTCGATCCCGGCCGTGGCGTGGAGCCCGGACGGAAAGCGGGTGGCGGCGGCCGAGAGCGAAGGCCTTGTGCGTATCTGGGATCCCGTGGCGGAGAAAGAAGTGGGCAAGTTGGAGGGGCAACAGGGTGCCGTGTACGCGGTGGCGTGGAGCCCGGACGGGAAGTGGATCGCGTCCGGCGGCGCCGACACCACGATTCGGGTCCGCCCGGCCCCGCCGACGAAGTGACCGGCGGCCCCCGGGTTCCCGATCATCTCGAAACCACCGCACGCCGCGGGGGCGGTCGCTGACTCGCCTGGCCCCCGCACAGGTTCCGACTACACCGGGCGCGTGACGGCGGGCGTGCGACGATGCCAACATCGCCCCCATCCTGGGCAACCGTCGTGTCCCAGACCATCGACCTACCGGACGATCTGGCCGACGCCCTCGCCGACGAGGCAGCTCGGGTCGGGCTGTCACTTCCCGAGTATGCCGCCCGCCTGCTCGCGGCGCCACGGTCGCCAGCAGGCCTGAACACCGGGGCGGATGTGGTGGCCTAGTGGCGGGCCGAGGAGCTGATCGGCGACGGCACGACCGTGCCCGACAGCCCGGCCCTCGCACGTCAGTTCCGCGACGCCGCCCAACGACGCGAGGCGTGACACCCGGCACCCGGGCGAGCCGGCCGCCGTAAGGCGGCGGGTGCCTGCCCATCTTGAAACACGTTTGACGTGGTACGACGTGCGGACGCACCCGTGGCCTGACGGCCCTCGGCTCGCCACATCCGCCCTGCCCCGGCTGCCCCCGGGTTCGCTATAATCCCGAATCCACCGCAACCACCCGGGGGCCGACGCCATGCACGACCGCATCGCCTACCGCGGCATCACCTTCGACGACGTCCTCCTCGAGCCCGGCTACTCCGACGTCGTCCCCAAGGACACCAGCGTCCGCACCCGCATCAGCCGCAACGTCTGGGTCAACGTCCCCATCCTGTCCAGCCCCATGGACACCGTCACCGAGAGCGAGCTCGCCATCGCCCTCGCCCAGGAAGGCGGCATCGGCATCATCCACAAGAACCTGAGTGTGCAGGCCCAGACGCGCGAGGTGGACAAGGTCAAGCGGTCCGAGAACGGCATCATCACCGACCCCATCACCCTGCCGCCCGACGACACCGTCGGCCACGCCCGGCAGATCATGGAGGAGCACAAGATCAGCGGCGTCCCCATCACCGTGGGCGGCGTTTTGAAGGGCATCCTCACCCGCCGCGACCTCAAGTTCCTGACCGACAACGCGCAGAAGCTCGCCGAGGTGATGACGAAGGACAACCTGGTGACGGCCCCCGGCACCATCAGCCTGGCGGAGGCGCAGCGCATCCTCACGCAGAATAAGGTGGAGAAACTGCTCCTGGTGGACGATTTATACCGGCTGACGGGGTTGATCACGATCAAGGACGTGGACAACGCCGCCAAGTACCCGGCGGCGAGCAAGGACGAGCGCGGCCGGCTGAAGGTCGGCGCGGCGGTCGGCGTCCACGACCTGGAGCGGGCGGCGAGCCTGATCGACGCCGGCGTCGACGTGCTGGTGGTGGACTCGGCGCACGGCCACAGCCGCAACGTCGTCGAGACGGTGCGGGCGATCAAGGCCCGCCACGCCATCGACGTGATCGCCGGGAACGTCGCCACCGCCGCGGGAGCCCGGGCTCTTGCGGACGCGGGAGCCGACGGCGTGAAGTGCGGCATCGGCCCCGGCAGCATCTGCACGACGCGGATCGTGTCGGGCGTCGGGGTGCCGCAGTTGTCGGCGATCTCGGAGGCGGTGAAGGGGCTGGCCGGGACCGACGTGCCGGTGATCGCCGACGGCGGCATCCGGTACAGCGGCGACATCACCAAGGCGCTCGCCGCCGGAGCGTACTCGGTCATGATCGGCGGGCTGTTCGCGGGTCTGGCCGAAAGCCCGGGGCAACTGATCCTCTACCGCGGTCGGTCGTTCAAGCAGTACCGCGGCATGGGCTCCCTCGGCGCCATGGTGGCCGGGAGCGCCGACCGGTACCAGCAGGGGAGCGCGACGGGCGGGCGGCCGGCCAACGGCAAGCTCGTCCCGGAGGGTGTGGAGGGGCGGGTGCCGTACAAGGGGCACCTCGCACCGTACGTGTATCAGTTGGTCGGCGGGCTGCGGGCCGGGATGGGCTACTGCGGCTGCCGGACGCTGGACGAGCTTCGAACCCAGACGCGGTTCATCCAGGTGACCGCGGCGAGTGTGCAGGAGAGCCACCCGCATGACATCGCGATCACGCAGGAAGCCCCGAACTACAGCACCGCGGACCTGGGGGCCGGCGACGGCCTGTAGGCTCGCGCTGCTCGCCACCCTGCTCGGCGGCGCCGCCGCGGCGCAGCAACCGGCGCCGCCCGGCTACCGCCCCGCGGCCGTGTACGGCTCGCCGTACCCGACCACAGCCGGCCAACCCGGCGCGGGCTTCAATCGCCCCGGGACGCCCGTTCCACAGCAACCCCAACCCGCGGCGCCGACCGGCACGACCGGCCGTCCCGACGCCGGCCCGCCCGCGGGCTACCGGCCCGTCGGCGGCACGGCGCAGCCGGCGCCGCGCGGGGCGAGCGCCGGGCAGGTGATGTACTTCCGCAAGCCGGCGAACGCCCTGGCCGTCGAGGGGATGGCCGACGCCGGAGCGGTGGCGCAGGTGTCGGCGCCGCCGGTGCTGACCCCCGCGGTCAACGACGCCTCGATCGGCGTCCCGCCGCCGCCGCCGGCCGTGCCGGTGGTGACCGAGCGGCCGATCCCGTCGGCCGCGCCGGTGCCGCTGGCGATCCCGGCGCCGGTGTTCCAGGAGGTGGCGCAGCCGGAGGCCCAGCCGGCGGCGCAACCGAAGCTGCCGCCCACGAAGGAAGTGGACACGAAGCCGCTGCCGCCGGGCGTGACAAAGCTGCCGTCGCGGGACAAGGTGTTCCTGATGTACGACGACGCGACGCTCCAGCGGGCGATCATCGAGGAGACGAAGAAGACGAAGCTGGGCGGCAGCATCGACTTCCCGCGGCTGCCGGACGTGGTGCCGCCGGGGACGCAGTACGTGAGCCGGACCGGCACGCAGGCGCCGCTGCGGGCGGTGTACGAGCCGGGGTACGTGGTCCACGGGCGGCTGCACTTCGAGGAGAAGAACAGCGAACGGTACGGGTGGGACCTCGGCTTCGCCGGCCCGTTCGTGTCGTCGGCGGCGTTCTACAAGGACGTGCTGCTGTGGCCGAACAGCCTGGCGAGCGGGCTGGTGTACGGGTGCTGGGACACGAGCGCCGGCAAGTGCCAGCCGGGGAGCCCGGTGCCGTACTACCTGTACCCGCCGGGCCTCACCATCACCGGCACCGCCACCGAGGCGCTGGTGATCACGGGGGCGGCGGTGATTATTCCTTGATGGAAGCTGTCAACACAGAAGCTATCAGCTATCAGCCAGAGTGGGGGAGTATCCCCGTTCTGGCTGACGGCTGATAGCTGACAGCTTTTTCTCACCTTTCTTGCATGTCCGACCGCGGTCGGCGACATGATAGGGGTATGACCCCGCTCGCCGCGCTGTTCCGCCGGTCCGCCACCGACCCCCGCGCCGACGGGCCGCTTCTAGCCGCGTTCGCCGACCACCGCGACGAACCGGCGTTCGCCGAACTGGTCCGCCGGCACGGGCCGCTGGTGTGGGGCGCCTGCCGCCGGGCGCTGCCGGACCCGGCCGACGCCGAGGACGCCTTCCAGGCCACGTTCCTCGTCCTCGTCCGCCGCGCCCGCCGCCTCACCGGCGCCGCCACCGTCGGCCCGTGGCTGCTGAAGGTCGCAGCGCTGACGGCCCGCAACGCCCGCCGCAAGAACGCCCGCCGCCTCGCCCGCACCGCACCCCTCAGCGACGTGCCCGACCCGCGGCCGGCGCCCGTCGATATCGACGGCGTGCTCCTCGGGCTGCCGGAGCGGTGCCGGGCGGCGGTGCTGCTGACGCACCTCGAAGGCCTCACCCACCGCGAGGCCGCCGCCCGCCTCGGCTGCGCCGAAGGGACCGTGTCGTCGCTCGTGTCGCGCGGGCTGACGCGGCTGCGGGCGCGTCTCGGCGCCGCGGCGGGGGCGGGGTTGCTCGGCGTCGCCGTGCCCGCGGCGCTGGCCGACGCCGCGGTCCGCTCGGCGACGGCGGTACAACTCGCGTCCGCGTCCGCTTCGTCACTCGCCCGGGAGGTTCTGCGCATGTTCTGGGTCCGCAAGGCGACCGCCGCCGGGTTCGCCACGGTGGTCCTCCTCGCCGCCGGGTTCGGCGCCGGGATGGCGGTGCGCGAGGCACCGGCAGTCGGTCAGGACAAGGAGGCGCCCGCCGTGAAGCAGCCCGATGCCCCGCCGGCCCGCCAGGACGTCGCCGCCTACGTCGTGTTCACCATCCGCGGGATCGCGCCGGGCAACAACCGGGTCGGCGCCCCCGAGCCGTTCACGCTCACCGAGTTCGACGCGAAGGGGAAGTGCCTGTGGAGCGTGATCCCGGGCCGCGACCAGGCCGAGAAGTGGAACTCGACGGTGAAGCTGATCGAGCTCGACCAGGAGGCGATCATCGGCGGCGCGCGGGCGTACCTGACGCGGGTGCGGAAGGACGCCACCGCCCCCCGCGACCTGCGGGTGGTGATCGAGAACGAGGCCCAGCTCGGCGGGTTCACGATGGCGGGGCTGGCGATCTGCCGCGACGCCGGGTTCGACACGATCAAGCTCACCGGCTACCTGGCGAACGGCGGCGGGTTCATCCCGCAGCTGAAGGTCGGGCCGAACGGCGAGGCGGAAGGGTACAAGCGCTACAAGGGCGAGCGCGTCGAGTTGAAGAAGCTGATCGCCGACTACGGGCAGACGCTGCGCACGTTCTGACGGGCCGCTACCCACTTCCCGAAGCACACCGCCGGGCCGTCCGCCCGGCGGCGTCATTTTCCCAACTACGCCGTTTGCGTGCGCCGCGCGGCGCCGGTATATTCCCACCCACACCCCCCGGGCGCCCCGATGATCACCCTCGACGAAGCGGCCGTGGACGGCCTCGCCACCAACACCGACGCCGCCAAGAACGGCAAGGCGCTCGTCGCCAAGAAGAAGTTCAACAAGTTCCACGTCGCCGCGGACGACGACGCCCTCCTGTTCGGCGAGTGCCAGGGGAGCGGCAAGGAGCCGTACCAGTGCTCGGTCGATTTCGTGCGGCCCGAGCAGCCGACGTTCCGCTGCTCGTGCCCGAGCCGGCAGACGCCGTGCAAGCACTGCCTCGGCCTGCTGTACGCCTACGCCCAGAAGAAGCCGTTCGCCAAGGCCGCCGTCCCCGCCGACCTGCAGGCCAAGCGCGAGAAGCTGAGCGCCCGCAAGGAGAAGCAGGCCGAGGTGGCCGCGGCCCCGGCGAAGCCGAAGAAGGTGGACACCGCCGCGCTCGCCAAGAAGGTGAAGGCCCAGATCGACGGCATCGGCGTGCTCGAAAAGCTGGTTCACGACGCGGTCCGCCTCGGCGTCGGCAACATGACCGCGAAGCTCGCCAAGCAGATGGAGGAGCAGGCGAAGAAGCTCGGGGACGCGTACCTGCCCGGCGCCCGGATGGCGCTCAACGGCTACACGAAGCTGTTCGCCGACGAGGGGGGCAAGTTCTCGTCGAAGAAGCCGAGCGCCGCGGCGACCGAGCGGACGCACACCGAGGCGCTCGACCAGCTGGCCCGGCTCCACGCCGTCATCAAGCAGGGGCGGGCGTACCTGAAGAAGCGCCTCGACGACCCCGACCTGGCGCTGCCGACCGACTCCGCCATCGCCGCCTGGCTCGGCCACGCCTGGCAGCTCACCGAGCTGAAGGCCCGCGGCCTCGTCGAGGCGGACGTGGAGCTGGTGCAACTGGCGTTCAACTCGCACGACGACGCGGCGCGGCAGGAGATCGTGGACACCGGCGTGTGGATGACGCTCGGCACCGGCACCGTCCGCGTGACGAACACGCTGCGGCCCTACAAGGCGCTCAAATTCGTCAAGGGCGAGGACAGCGTGTACGGCGTCGTGCAGGTGAAGGAGTTGTGCGTCTACCCCGGCAGCGTGAACCCGCGGATCCGCTGGGAGGGCGGCACGACCCGGCCGCTGGAGCCTGCCGACCTGTTGAAGGTACGGAGCCACGGGCGGGCCGACTTCGCCGCGGCGGTGAAGGACGTAAAGACGGCGCTGAAGGCGCCGCTCGCCGACCGCACGCCGATTCTCGCGCTGAACTACAAGACGCTCGGCAAGGTCGGCGGCGAGTACGTGATCGAGGACGCCGCCGGGAACCGCCTGATGCTGACCGACGTGGGCCAGTCGGAGGAGCCGCCGAGCCTGGGGATGCTGCCGCTGCTGCCGCGGGCGGTGTTCGCCGGGCAGACGATGATCGCGCGCTTCCGGCACGACCTGGACACGCGCCAGCTGCGGGTGAAGCCGCTGAGCATCGTCACCGAGCGGGAAGTGATTCGACTGACGCTGTAGTCCGAAGCGCCTCCGGTAGCCGCGGGCTTCAGCCCGCGCCCACGTTAGCGGTGTCTGTTCCCCGTTGCCCCCCTGTGGGCATCGTAGCTGGACGCGGGCTGAAGCCCGCGGCTACCGGACCAAACCTTACCCCCCTGCCGCCATGAGCATCGCCGTCCTCTCCCAGGTCTACGCCGAGGCCCGCCGGCTCGCGGTCGCGGGTAGCGTCGTCGCGAAGGGCGACTTCCGCCTCCGCAAGCTGCTGCCGCCACTGGAGCAGGCCGGAGCGCAAGCCCCGGTGTTCGCCAAGGTCGCGGAGGCGGCCCGCGCCGTCGTCGACGGCCCCGAGGCGAACTCCGCCGAGGCGCTGCTCGAACTCGCGTCGCTCGCCAGCGCCGTCCTCTACACCCAGGGCGAAACCGGCCTCGCCGGCAAGCTCGAACCGGTCGAGAGCAGCAGCCTCGGCGGCGGCACGCTGCAAATCCCCGCCCGCGAACTCAAGCCGCTCCTCGAAGCCCTGAGCGGCAAGGGCGGCGGCCGCTTCACCCCCATCAAGGAGGCCGTCGAAAAGGGGCACTTCCGCGACCTGCGCCTCATCCGCCCGGCGCTCGCCGCCCTCGACGACGGCTACGCCGACGTGGCCGACCTGATCGCCGACAAGGTGCTGCCGCAGTACGGCCCCGCGGTGCTCGACGAACTGCGGGCGAAGTACGACCCGAAGGGGACGAAGGGCCACCCGCGCCGGCTCAAGCTGATGCACCAGATCGACGCCGCCGGCGCCCGCGAGGTGGTGAAGGAGGCGCTGAACAGTGGCTCGAAGGAGGTGAAGGTCGCGGCGATTTCGTGCCTCGGGGCCGAGCCCGAGGACCGCGACTACCTCATCGACCAGGCCGCGTCAAAGACCGGCGATGTGCGTGCGGCCGCTTACGAGGCGCTCGCCAAACTCGACCACCCGGCCGCGGTCGCAGTGCTGGCGAAGGCCATTCAGGGGAAGGACCTTCACCTCGCCACCCGCGCCATCGTCGACAGCAAGAACCCGAAGCTGGCCGCGGTGCTGGCCGCGGAGATCCGCACGTCGGTCGAGGCGTTCCTGAAGCTGAAGGACAAGAAGAAGGCGTCCGAGGCCGCCGACCGGCTGACGGACCTCGTCAACGCCCTGCCGGACGCCAAGTCGCCGGAGCTGGACGCGCTGCTGCTCGACCTGTTCGCCCGCCGGGCCGAGCTGGCGAAGGTGAAGGGGTCGCTGTACTCGGGCACCGACGTCGTGGAGTCGGTGGTGACGCAGATGGCCGACGGCTCCGAGGCGGTGCGGCGGGCGCTGGTGGCGGCGCACGCCGAACTGGAGCCCGACCAGCTCGAACAGGCGTTCGAGGCCGCACGCCCATACCTGTCACCGGCCGAGTTGTACGACACGTTCGGCCCGTACCTGTCCGCGGTCGTCGGGGTCAAGCGGAAGCGCGGCAAGGACCCCGCGTGGGACAGGGCGGACGCCATCCTCGGCGGGATCGACAGCGACTTCTACGTCTACAGCTGGCTCAACCCGCACGACGACGACGAGGATTACGACGACGACGATTCGGAGCTGGACGAACCCGTCCGCGAGCGGCCGAAGCCGCAGCCGTACGACCCGCGCTGGCTCGACCTGGCGGTCGCGCTGAAGCACGCCGACGCGGTGCAGGCGCTGGCGGTGCCGGACCACGCGGGGGCGCTGGCCTTCGCCAAGGCCGAGTTCGACGCCGCGCTGAAGAAGGCGAAGCACCCCGGCGACGTGCGGGAGCAGGTGGTGACGCTGCTGCGGGTGGGCCATCCGGACGCGGCGGACGCCTTCTTCGCCGGGCTGGCGAAGCGGCCGAAGAAGTCGCAGCACTACCACCTCTACTGGTACCCGAACATGATCCCGCGGCTGCCGGCGGCGGCGGTGCCGCGGCTGGAGGAGGCGCTGGCCGGGTTCCCGAAGGACGTTGCCGAGTACCTCGGGGAGGACTGGCAGAAGGCGATCAACAAACTGAAGGCGATGGCGAGCCCTTAGCCCCTCTGCCGGTAGCCGCGGGCTTCAGCCCTCGCCCGCGTAGGCGGTGTACCGGGGGCATCGCCCCTCGAACTCCGCCTCAGGTGGCGCGGGCTGAAGCCCGCGGCTACCAACCCCGAGCCAGAACCAACCACACCCGGAGCCCGTCATGGCCAAGAAGAAACCCGACGACGCCCCCGCCGCCGCGAACG
>DASPHQ010000391.1:0-9372 GCA_035629595.1 Urbifossiella sp.
GGTTGTTCCGCTCCTCGGCGCGGGCCGGCTGGATGGCCAGGAACACCAGCCCGAGCGACGCGACGTGGCCGATGATCAGCTGCACCAGCCAGCGGGCGCCGGCGCGGGCGGTGGCGGTGCCGCCGGTGTCGTAGGCCTGCACGGCCGCCACCACCGCCTCGTTCCACTTGCCCAGGTACGCGATGCTGAGGACGAAGCCGACGAGGCCGAGGAGGCCGCCGACGACGAGGACGAACCCGCGCGTCCAGCTCCGCTGCTCGGCGACGCCCGGCGGCGGCACGCGGACCAGCAGCGTGGACCCGGCCGAGGCGGCGATGAGGCAGGCGACGCCGGCGCCGATGCAGCCGAGCCAGTAGTCGCCCTTCTTCGGGTTCTCGATCTCGGGGGCGGGGCGGGGCGGGGCCTCGGGGTTGCGCGGGTCCACGGCGGGGGTGTCGGGGACGGTGCCGACGGTCTTGCCGGCCTGCGTGGCGAGGTACACGGCCCCGGCCAGGAACGCCGCCGCCAGCCCGAGGAGGACGTAGGCGGCGTTGCTCCGCTCGGTGCGGACGAACTCGATCAGCGCCCCGGGGCGGGCGGTCGGGGCGGGCAGTGTCGGGTCGGCGCTCATGGGGGTCCGCTCGTGCGTTGGGTCGAACTCAACGCCCGGGGACGGCCGTCCCCGGGCTTTCCGCCCGGCCTAGCTCCACTTCCGGGCTTCCAGCACCTTCACCGACAGGAACAGGCTGAACACGCCGATGGACGCGAACACCAGCACGTCGCGCAGCGGCAGCCGGCCGCCGAGCGACTCCTGCCACATGTGGATGAACGACAGCTTGCCGAGCAGCGTCTGCAGCAGCGGCGGCACGAACGGGATGGCCTGGAACCGCACCAGGTACGTCGCCAGGAACAGGATCATCACGGCGAACGTCAGCACCGCCGCGATGATCTGGTTCCGCGTCAGCGTCGAGAACAGCAGCCCGAGGCCGACGAACGCCAGCCCCTGCGCCCCCAGCGCGATGTAGAAGCTGAGCATCGGCCGGTAGTCGAACGGCACCCCGCCCTCGGCCCGCAGCGCGATCAGGTACAGCCCGCACGGCACCCACGTCAGCATGAAGAACAGCCACGTCGCCAGGAACTTGCTGCCGATCACCGGCCACTCGTTCACCGGCGCCGTCATCAGCACCTCCAGGCTCCCGGTCCGCTTCTCCTCGGCCACCAGCCGCATCGTCAGCGCCGGCACCTCCAGCAGCAGCCCGATGACCGGGATGAGGGCGACGAAGTACTGCGACACGATCGGCTCGTCCATCGGCCGAATGCGGCTGACCGCCTGCACCTCGGCGATGAAGAACACGTACCCGAGCCACTCGATCGCCGCCATGCCGGCGATGACCAGGAACCCGACCGGCGACAGGAAGAACGCCGCCAGCTCGCGCCGGGTGAGGGTGACGAACTGGTTGTCCGAGCAGATGGCCAGCGCCACCCCGAGGTACAGCAGGCCGAGGCCCATCAGGAGGACGCCGGTCGGCACCAGGTACGGGGCCGGGCTCGTCGAGATCAGGTTGGCCTTCACCGACGCCAGCGCGAACAGCGCCGCGGCGCCCAGCCCGGCGGCGATGATCGCGGCCCGCACCCACCCCTGAAGCGTCTTGGCCCGGTACGCGAGGACCGCCACGCCGAGGAAGATGGCGATGCTGACGAGCCGCGGGATGAGCTTCCACAGGTCGATCTCGCCGGTCACCTTGCGGATGGCGTTCGGCCCCTCGACGAGGACCGGCGGGAAGGCCGACCGGGCGAACGCCCACGCGGCGACGGCCGCGCCGACCGCCCCGAGGAGGAACGCCACCTGGAAGCCGATCCCTTCCGACGTGTCCACCTGCGTCATGTAGGCGCACAGGAACGCCAGCCCGAGGAGGGCCAGCGCCACCCCAGGGCCGACGAGCGTGTCCGGCTTCGCCAGCCCGACCACGATGCTGCCGATGGCCAGCAGCGCCCCGACGCCGAGCATGGCGAGGATGGCCGCGTCGCGGTAGCGGCGGTCGGTCTCGTGGCGGACGAACGGGATGGCGAAGACGAGGGAGAGCGCCCCGAACGTGACGCCCCACGGGAGGATGTTGTACCCGAACGTCTTGGTCGCGGCGCTGCTGAAGATCGGCCCCTTGAGGACCGACGCCCCGACGCCGAGGACGAGGAACGCGGCGGCGAGCATGCCGTACAGCCGCCGCACCTCCTGCTCGCCGTCCTTGGTGGCGTGGTACAGCATCAGCACGACGCCGGTGGCGGCGATGAGGAAGCCCCACCCGCTGCCGATCCAGCGCGGGGTGAGCGCCTGGTTGGTGATGATGACGACGCCGCCGAGGACGAGGCCGAACAGGCCGGCGAACCCGACCATCCGGCCGAACGCCTGCCCCTCGTCGTACGTCTGCGACGGGGCCGTCTCGGCCGGCGGCGCGCCGGGTGGCGGCGGCGCAATCAGGTTGGGAGTACTCGTGCTCATCGGTGGCCCGTCGGGGTGGCTCGGTGGACTTACGCCGCGGGGGGTGCGGGGGGTTCGACAACGGCGGTCGGCTCGACCGCGGCCGGGTCGGCGGCCGGCTCGGCGGCATCCTGCCGGAGCACGACTTGGGTGTACTGGTCTTCGAGGCTGGCGCGCTTCAGCCCGAGGCCGCGGAGGCCCCACCCCCGAGCGGTGAGCCGGGCGGCGAGCAACTCGCGGGCGTCCTGCCGGTTCCGCGTCTTCACCTCGAACCCGACCACCCCGTCGGCCGCGGTGGCCGTCGTCGCCGGCAGCACCGCGACCGAGGCCACCTCCGGCTGGCTCGCCAGGAAGTGCTGGACTTCCTCGGCCGGCCCGCGGACCTCGACGTGGTGGGTCGGCTCGCGCTCGGTGATCGACTTCAGGGTGCCGTCGAACTTCACCCGCCCCTTGTTGATGATGACGACGCGCTCGCACACCTTCTCGACCTCGGACAGGATGTGCGTGGACAGGAGCACCGTGTGCCGGCCGCCGAGCTCGCGGATGGTCTCGAGCGTCTGCTGAATCTGGATGGGGTCGAGGCCGCTGGTGGGTTCGTCGAGGATGAGCACGGGCGGGGCGGCGAGCATGGCGTCGGCCAGCCCGACGCGCTGGCGATACCCCTTCGAGAGGGTGCCGAGGAGGCGGTTGCGGACCTCCTTGATGCGGCAGCGGACCATGAGGTCGTCGAGGCGGGCGAGGCGGCCGGCGCGGGGGACGCTCTTGAGCCGGGCGCGGTACGAGAGGTACTCGCTGACGCGCATCTCGGGGTACAGCGGCACGCTCTCGGGGAGGTAGCCGATGCGCTCGCGGACCTCCATCGACTGGTACATCACGTCGTACCCGGCGACGCGGGCGTAGCCGCTGGACGCGGGGAGGTACGTGGTGAGGATGCGCATCGTCGTGGACTTGCCGGCGCCGTTGGGCCCGAGGAAGCCGACCAGCTCGCCGGGCTGGACCTCGAACGACACGTCGTTCACGGCCAGGACGGGGCCGTAGTTCTTCGACAGGTGCTCGACCTGGATGGCGGGCGTCGGCATGGGTGTCGATCTCGGCCCGCGGCGGGGTTGACCCCGCGGCGGGAACTGGTGCGGAACGCCGTGGTGACGGTGGGTGATGATATGACGACGCGCGGCGCCGGCAAGCGGGAACTGTTACGCCGCTTGCGGCGATGCACCGGGTTGCAACGCCGCAAGCGGCGTAAGATGGGTCGTCCAGAGGACCGACCCGTGGCCGACCGCCCCAGCTTCTCCCTGAACGTACTCCCCGAGCCCGCGGGCGCCCTCGACCCCGTGTGCGGCATGACCGTGGACCCGGCCCGCGCCGCCGGCTCCGTGGCGCACGGCGGCACGACGTACCACTTCTGCTCGACGCACTGCGTCACGAAGTTCCGCGCCGACCCCGCGAAGTACCTCGCCGGCGGCCCCCGCGAGTCGTGCCCCGAACCGGCCGCGCCCGGGACGAAGTACACCTGCCCGATGGACCCGCAGATCGTGCAGGACGGCCCCGGAACGTGCCCGCTGTGCGGCATGGCCCTGGAGCCGATGACGCCGACCGCCGGCCCCGCCGACGACACCGAGTTGCGCGACATGACGCGGCGCCTGGCCGTGGCCGCGGCGCTGACGCTGCCGGTGTTCGCGCTGGCGATGGCGCCGATGCTCCCGGGCGTTTCGCTCGGCCACACGCTGACCGTGTGGGGGAACTGGCTGTCGCTGGTGCTGTCGGCGGTGGTGGTGTTCGTGATCGGCTGGCCGGTGTTCGCGCGGACGTGGACGGCGCTGCGGCACCGGACGGCGAACATGTTCACGCTGATCGCGCTCGGCACCGCGGCCGCGTGGGGCGTCAGCGCCGTCGCGGTGCTCGCGCCGCAGTTGTTCCCCGTGACCTACCGCGATGCCCACGGCCACCTGCCGGTCTACTTCGAGGCCGCGGCCGTGATCGTGACCCTGGTGCTGCTCGGCCAGGTGCTCGAACTTCGCGCCCGCCGCAGTACCGGCGACGCCATCCGGGCGCTACTGGGGTTGCGGCCCGACACCGCCCGCCGGGTGAACGCCGACGGCACCGAGGTGGATGTGCCGCTGGCCGACGTTCACCCCGGCGACCGGCTGCGCGTGCGGCCCGGCGGCAACGTCCCCGTGGACGGCGTCGTCCACGACGGCAGCGGCCCGGTGGACGAGTCGATGCTGACGGGTGAACCCGTCCCCGTGGTGAAGCAGCCCGGCGACCGCGTGACCGGCGGCACCCGCGCCACCACCGGCACGTTCGTGCTGACGGCCACGGCCGTGGGCGAGGACACCGTGCTGGCGCGGATCGTGAAGCTGGTCGCCGAGGCGCAGCGGACGCGGGCGCCGCTGCAGTCGCTGGCCGACCGCGTGGCGGCGTGGTTCGTACCGGCGGTGGTGCTGGTGGCGCTGCTCACGTTCGCGGCGTGGGCGGCGTTCGGCCCGTCGCTGTCCTACGCCGTGGTGAACGCCGTGGCGGTGCTGGTGATCGCCTGCCCGTGCGCGCTGGGGCTGGCGACGCCGGTGTCGGTGACGGTCGGCGTCGGCCGCGGCGCCCGCGCCGGCGTGCTGGTCCGGACCGCCGACGTGCTGGAGCGGCTGGCGACGATCGACACCGTGGTGATCGACAAGACCGGTACGCTGACCGCGGGGAAGCCGGCGCTGGTGAGCGTCGTTCCCGCCGCGGGCTTCGACGAGTCGCGGCTGGTGCGCCTCGCCGCGGCGCTGGAGGCGGGTAGCGAGCACCCGTTGGCCGCCGCGATTCTTGACGCCGCTCGCGGCGGTGCACTCCCGCGCTCCGAGCACTTCGAGAGTACGCCGGGCCGGGGCGTCCGCGGCACCGTCGAGGGCGCGGACGTGCGCGTCGGCACGTCCGCGTTCATCGCCACCGATGTCGGCGCCCTCGCGGCCCGCGCCGACGAACTGCGCGCGACCGGCCAGACTGCCGTCTTCGTGTCCGTGAACGGCGTCGCGGCCGGCGTGCTCGGCCTGGCCGACCCGGTAAAGCCGACCGCGGCCGAGGCCGTGCGCCGCCTCACCGCCGCCGGGGTGCGCGTGGTGATGCTCACCGGCGACGCCCGCGCCACCGCCGACGCCGTGGCCCGACAGGTCGGCATCGCCGAGGTTCACGCTTCGGTGCCGCCCGAGGGGAAGGCCGCGGTCGTGGCGGAGTTGCGGCGCGCCGGCCGGCGGGTGGCGATGGCCGGCGACGGCATCAACGACGCCCCGGCGCTGGCCGCGGCCGACGTCGGTATCGCGATGGGGACCGGCACCGACGTGGCCGTCGAGGCCGCGGGCGTGACCCTGGTGGGGGGCGACCTGTTGGGGATCGTTCGCGCCCGCGCCCTGGGCCGGGCGACGGTGCGGAACGTGCGGCAGAACCTGGCGTTCGCGTTCCTCTACAACCTGCTCGGCGTGCCGGTCGCGGCGGGGGCGCTGTACCCGCTGTTCGGCGTGCTGCTGAGCCCGATGCTCGCGGCGGCGGCGATGAGCCTGAGCTCGGTGTCGGTGATAGCGAATGCGCTGAGGTTGCGGGCGGCGCCTCTGGACGGCTGACCAGTACGCGGGCAAAGCCCGGGGGCGGCCGCCCCCGGGCTTTCGAGTCGGGTAGCTTTCAACGAGACACTTCGACTCCCTCACCCACGAGGTCCGCCATGCCCGGGTTCGACCTGACGCACACCGTCGCCGCGCCGCTGCCGGCGGTGTTCGCCGCGTTCACCGACTTCGAGAACGCCCCCAAGCGCATCCCGGACATCATCCGCGTCGAGATGCTGACGCCCGGCCCGGTCGGGGTCGGCACGGCGTTCAAGGAGACGCGCAAAATGTTCGGCAAGGAGTGTACCGAGACGATGACGGTGACGGCGTTCGAGCCGGGGAAGCTGGTCGAGTTGTCGGCGGCGGCTTGCGGGATGGAGTTCTCGACGCGGTTCACGTTCGCGGCGGACGGCGGCAAGACGCGGGTCGACGTGGCGGTGCGAAAGCGGGCGGTGACGCTGGTCGCGAAGCTGTTCACGCCGCTGTCGTTCCTGATGTCGGGGATGATGAAGAAGTGCATCGCCCGCGACGTGGCGAGCGTCGGGGCGGCGGTCGAGGCGGGGCCGGCGGCCTGACGCCCACCAAAGCCCACCCGTTGCAACGGGTGGGCTTTCGTTGCTAATGCTTGTGAAGAAGCCCGGAGGCGATTAGCGGATGAGCCCGTCCATCGGGCTGCTGGCGTTCGCGTACAGCTTCCGCGGGATGCGGCCGGCGAGGTACGCCAGCCGGCCCGCCTCGCAGGCGTAGCGCATCGCCCACGCCATCCGCTCCGGGTCCTGCGCGCTGGCGATCGCCGTGTTCAGCAGCACCCCGTCGCAGCCCAACTCCATCGCCACCGCCACGTCCGACGCCGTGCCGACGCCGGCGTCCACGATCACCGGGTAGTCCGGGTCGCCGTCCTTCAGGTACTCCAGGATGATGCGGATGTTCGTCGGGTTCTGAATCCCCTGGCCGCTGCCGATCGGGCTGCCGGCCGGCATCACGCTCGCCGCCCCCGCCGCCTTCAGCCGCCGCGCCAGCATCGGGTCGTCGGTGGTGTACACCAGCACCTGAAAGCCTTCCTTCACCAGCACCTCCGTCGCCTTCAGCGTGTCGATCGGATCCGGCAGCAGCGTCTTCTTGTCCCCGAGACACTCGAGCTTCACCCAGTTGGCGCCGGGGTTGCCGAGGTTCCCCAACAGCTCCCGCGCCAGCCGGGCGTGGCGGATCGCATCCTCGGCGCTGAAGCACCCCGCGGTGTTCGGCAGGATGGTCAGTTTCGACAGGTCGAGGCTGTCGAGGAGGTTCTTCCCCGCGGCGTCGATCAGCCGTTCGCGGCGGACGGCGACCGTCGTCACCTCGCACCCGCTGGCGACCATGCAGCGCTGCATCAGCTCGTGACTGGCGTACTTGCCGGTGCCGGTGAGCAGCCGGCTGGTGAAGGTGAAGGTGCCGACCTTCAGCGGCTTGTCTGCCAAGGAGGAAGGAGGAAGGAGGAAGGAGGAACCGGAACCGGTGGCTGTCTGTTCCTCCTTCCTCCTTCCTCCTTCATCCTTTTCTCCCGAACCCCCACCGACGAGGGTGACGATCTCGACCGCGTCGCCGTCGGCGAGGTGGCGGGCCGGGTGGTCGGCGCGCGGCACGACCTCGCGGTTCACCTCCACCGCGAGCTTGCCGGGGTCTTTCCCCAACACGCGCAGCAGGTCGGCAACGGTGGTCGGGTCGGGGAACGTCCGCGGGTCGTCGTTCACGGTGACGGTCGGCATCGAGGAGCCCCGGCGAGCTGGAATGCGTTCAGCATACCGGAACGCCGCGGCCGGACACCGGTGCCGCCGCCCGGCGGGCGGGGTAGGATGACGCGATGCCGGATGCCCCGTCCGACCCCACCCTGCCGACAACCGGTTCCGGCGAGCCCGCCGACCTGTCCGGCCGCACCCTCGGCGGCTTCCAGGTTATCCGCCGCATCGGCGCCGGCGGCATGGGGCAGGTGTACCTCGCGCGGCAGCTGTCGCTGAAGCGGCCCGTCGCCCTCAAGTTCCTCAAGGCCGACCTCACCCGCAACCCCACCGCCCTCAGGCGCTTCGAGGCCGAGGCGCACGCCGTCGCCAAGCTGAACCACCCGAACATCGTCCAGGTCTACGAGTTCGGCGAGCACGACGGCCTCCGCTACATGGCGCTCGAGTACGTCGAGGGGCGCAACCTCCGCGAGTACCTCGCGCGCAAGGGGCCGCCGGAGCCGGCCGTCGCGCTGAGCATGATGCGGCAGATCGTCACGGCGCTGGCCCGCGCCCACGACCAGGGGCTCGTCCACCGCGACATCAAGCCGGAGAACATCCTCGTCACGAAGCGCGCCGAGGTGAAGGTGACCGACTTCGGCCTGTCGCGGTTCTTCGCCCCCGGCGAGGCGCTCAACCTCACGCAGAGCGGCGTTACCCTCGGCACGCCGCTGTACCTGTCGCCGGAGCAGGCGCAAGGCAAGCCCGTCGATCACCGCAGCGACCTGTACTCGTTCGGCGTCACGGCGTACCACCTCCTCGCCGGCGAGCCGCCGTTCCGCGGCAGCACGGCGGTGGAGGTGGCGCTGAAGCACGTCACCGACCGCCCGCCGCCGCTGGCCGACGTGCGGCCCGACCTGCCGCCGGACCTGTGCGGCCTCGTTCACAAGCTGATGGCGAAGGAGCCCGGCGACCGCTACCAGTCGGCCCGCGAGGTGCTGCGCGACCTGGCGCGCGTCAAGGAAGGGCTGTCCGTCGGCCTGCCGGCGCGGCCGCCGGGGGCGCCGCTGCCGCCGACGCCGTCGGGGCCACAACCGGCGACGACGACGCTGTCGGGCACGGTGAGCGGGTCGGCGGCGACGCTCGGCTTCTCCGGGGCGATTCCCGCCGCGCCGCCGACGCGGTGGGGCCGGTGGGTGGCGGCGGGGTTCCTGGCGGTGCTCGCGGCGGCCGGCGGGGCGGCGGGGTACGCGGCGCTCCACCCGCCGCCGCCGCCGCCCACCCGACCCGCACCGCCGCCGCTGGTGGGGCTGCCGGACGTGCGGCCGCCGGAGCGGATCGTCACCGCCCGGGAGCGCGAGCTGGTGGCCGTGGTCGAGCGCCGCAAGACGTCGGAGGATGCGTGGAACGCGGCGGCGGTCGATCTGGCGCTGCTCCACCTCCGGGAGGGCCGGCTGGACGACGCGGCGGCGCGGTTCGCGCAGATGGAGACGTTGCCGTTGTTGCCGCCGGTGGCGGGGGCCGAGGGGCGGCTGGCGGGGAAGCTCGGCAAGGGTGTGGTGCTGGCGTACCGCGACGGCGATCCGAAGCACCCGGCGGCGGCGACGGAGTCGGTCGCCGCGTTCCAGGCGGCGCTGGCGCTGCCGCC
>DASPHQ010000392.1:0-10156 GCA_035629595.1 Urbifossiella sp.
CCCGGTCGTGTCCGTGTCCCTCGGTCCCTGAGTCCCTGAGTCCCTGAGTCTCAAAACGGGGTGGAAAATGCCCATGCCCGGGGTAGAATCCCGTTGACCCGCCGGGACCACCGGCGTACACTCTGGGTAGGTTGGTAGCCCGCACTTTCTCGCGCCGCCCGCTGGAACGCAGCACCGCGGCGCCTCACGACTCCCCCCCGAGTGACCTCTGATCGGACGGATGCCGAGCGAGACCGGATTGCCGGCGACCCCGAGACAGATCGAACCCGGGCGGAGTCCTGCGGACCCAGACCGAGCCTGACCGCGGGCGGAAACGGTTTCCCCCCGCGTAACCCCATCCGGGGCGGTAGTCCCGCCCCGCAGTCACCCAGACCGACCGGCGGCGCCGTCGCCCCCGCGTCACGTCCTGACCCCGTTCCGAGGACTCGTTATGCCCGACGCCAAGGGCGTCGATGGGGCGCCGCTCCCGCGGCCCGCCTCCCTGCGTGCGGCCGTCGCCCGCCGGCCCGTCGTTCGCAAGCCCGGTGAGGCGCCCCCCGCGCCCCCCGCGGCCGCCGCCCCCACGTCCGCCCCCGCGGCCCCGTCGTCGTTCACCCCCGCCCCCCCGGCCGAGAAGCCGGCGCTGCCGGACCGGCCCATCGCCCCGCCGCGCCCGGGCGTCGGCTCCCGCCTCGAAGACCTGTACCGGATGCCGATGGCGCAGCTGTTCAAGCTCGCGGAGAAGGAGGGGATCCACGAGCACAACGGCATGAGCCGCGGCCAGCTCATCCTCGGCGTCGTCCGCAAGCAGATCGAGCGCGGCGACAAGGTCATCGGCTCCGGCACGCTCGAAGTGCTCCCCGACGGCTACGGCTTCCTCCGCAGCCAGGCGCACAACTACCTGGCGAGCCCCGAGGACATCTACGTCTCGCCGTCACAGATCCGCCGCATGAGCCTGCGCACCGGCCTGGTGGTCGAGGGGCCGATCCGCCTCCCGATCGAGAACCAGGACAACTTCGCGATCATGCAGATCGAGGTGGTGAACGGCCGGCCGTCGGACGAGGTCACGTCGGTGACCAACTTCGAAGACCTGACGCCGCTCCACCCGAACTCCCGCCTGCGGCTCGAAGGCCCGCCCGACGAGCTGTCGATGCGGATCGTGGACATGGTGACGCCGATCGGCAAGGGGCAGCGCGGGCTGATCGTGGCGCCGCCGCGGACCGGCAAGACGGTGCTGCTGTCGAAGATGGCGAACGCCATCATGAAGAACCACCCCGAGGCGTACGTCTTCGTGCTGCTGGTGGACGAGCGGCCGGAGGAAGTGACCGAAATGCAGCGGCTGGTGCAGGGGACGAACGCGGAGGTGGTGGCGAGCACGTTCGACGAGCCGCCGGAGGAACACATCCACGTCAGCGAGATCGTGCTGGAGAAGGCCAAGCGGATGGTCGAGCTGAAGCGCGACGTGGTGATCCTGCTGGACAGCATCACCCGGCTGGCGCGGGCGCACAACACCGAGGCGCCCGGCGGCGGCAAGCTGCTGTCGGGCGGCCTGGACTCGAACGCGATGCAGAAGCCGAAGCGGTTCTTCGGCGCCGCGCGGAACGTCGAGGAGGGCGGCAGCCTGACGATCCTGGCGACGGCGCTGGTGGACACCGGCAGCCGGATGGACGAGGTGATCTTCGAGGAGTTCAAGGGGACGGGCAACAGCGAGTTGCACCTGGACCGCCGGCTGGTGGAGAAGCGGGTGTACCCGGCGATCGACGTGAACCGCAGCGGGACGCGCAAGGAGGAGATGCTGCTGCACCCCGAGGAGCACGACCGCATCCGCATCCTGCGCCGCGTGCTGGCCGACATGCACCCGGTGGAAGCGATGGAGCTGATCGTGAACCGGGCGAAGAAGAGCAAGAACAACACCGAGTTCCTGCTGTCGATGAACCTGGGCTGAGAGTGGCTGTAACTATGATGGCGGTCCGTTGCGGGGTGACAGCACCCCACAACGGACCGCTGACTTTTTCCTTACTGACCATCTGCGACAGGGCGTGTTCACCGGCGCGCTTAAGGCCGCTGAATCGGGGTGGGATGCACCTTGCCGTCCTGGGTGTCGATCACCGCTCCGGCACCCTTCGCGGCGTCGGCCTGCTCCGCCGGAGTAAGATCGAAGCGGCACTTCTCCATCGTTCCGTCCGCGAGACGGGCCTCGATCATCAGCACCGTCCCGCCGACGATCAGCACCGCACTGACGATCTTGGCGGCAGGGTGCGGGATCATGCGGAGGATCGATGCGGCCGTTACCACGTCCTTGCCGGCCTGGTAACGGGACTTCGGGCTCGGCATCTCCCCGTTGCAGCCGGTCATGCTCACGCACACGAACAGCCCCATCGCGATGAGGCACAGCCGGGACACAGACTGGGACATACGCAGACCTCCAGGCAGCCCCCGCGGCTTGGAGCGGGTGGTCTGCCGCCAGACCCGCCTCGATGACGGGCCTCACGCTACGCAGCATGGCGCTGCGATGCCGTGATGGATAAGCCGGCCGCACCGCAACGAGCGATGGGGAGCCGGATGGACGGCATTAGCCGTCCACGAACGAGAACCTGATTGCTGAGGGCCAACACGGCCCGTCAGGTGGCCCCAGAGTTCCCCATGAGTGGGGATGGGCCTAATGTCGGCGCTATCACCGGCGCCGCGCGGTCTGCACCCCACTGTACGCGCAGCCGGGCGTGCGTGAACAAAAAAAGTCAGAATTCACGTTCGGCCCTGGGCGGAACCCACCACGTCCGCGGCTGCTGGGTGGTCGATCTGGTGCTCGGGAAGTCGTGAGGCTACGCTGCTGGGAGGAGATCACCGCATGTCCGCGCTCACGCTGCCGGCCCCGACGCCGCCCCCTGCCCCGCGGCCGCTGCGGATCACGGCGGCGCAGTTCAACCACATGGGCGACATGGGCTGGTTCGAGGGGCGGCGGGCGTTCCTGCTCGACGGCGTCATCCTGGAGCAAGGGCCGATGGACACCCCGCACGCCGTCGCCCTCGGCCTCGCCCTGGCCGTCCTCCAGCGGGCCTTCCCCGTCGGGTTCTGGGTTCGCGTCCAGAGCCCGTTCCACACCGACGAGTTCACCGACCCCGAACCCGACCTGGCCGTCGTGCAGGGCGGGCCGCGCGACTACCTCGGCAAGCACCCGACCACGGCCGCACTCGTCGTCGAGGTGGCGGATTCGTCGCTGCCGACCGACACCCGCGACAAGGCCGAGCGGTACGCGACCGCCGGCGTGGCCGATTACTGGGTGGTGGACGTGTCGAACGGCCGGGTGCTGGTGTTCCGCGACCCGCGCCCGCTCCCCGCGACGCTCGGGGCCACGACCTACAAGTCGTGCCTCACCCTCGGCCCGGGTGACGTCGTCGCCCCGCTCGCCGCCCCGGGCGCGGCGGTCGCCGTCGCCGACCTCCTCCCCTGAACCGAGCCGGCGGCCATGCCCAAGCCGTTCGACGCCACCCTCAAGGACCTCATCCGCGCCTTCCCGGCCGACTGGCTCGCCCACGTCGGCGTGACGGTCGCCGAGCCGCCGGAGGTGCTGTCGGCCGAGCTGTCCGCCGTCACCGCCGCGGCCGACACCCTCATCCGCGTCGGCGGCCTCGTCGTCCACATCGACGTGGAGAGCGGCCCCGACCCCTCGCTCGCCCGGCGGATGCTGCTGTACAATGTGCTGGCGCACCACCACACCGGGCTGCCGGTCCGCTCGGTCGTGGTGCTGCTGCGGTCGAACGCCACCCGCGCCGCGCAGGCCGACCGCTTGGCGTACGAGCGGCTGACGTTCGGGTTCGACGTGCTGCGGGTGTGGGAGCGGCCGGCCGACGACTTCCTGCGCGGGCCGCTCGGGCTGCTGCCGCTGGCCGTGCTCGGCCGCCCGCCGGCCGGCGCCACCCGGGCCGAGGCGCTGCCCGGTCAGGTGGAGCGGATCGTTGAGCGGGCGAAGGCCGAGGCCGGCAGCCGCGCCCCGGAGATGGTGACCTCGGCGTTCATCCTCGGCGGCATTCACAACGAACAGGACGTGCTCCGCAGCGTCTTCGTGGAGGCGATGAAAATGATCGAGTCCTCGGCCTTCCAGGTGATCGAAGACCTGGCAATGGAGCGGCAGACCCGAAACCTGTTGCTCAGAATGGGAACCATCAAGTTCGGCGAGCCGACCGACGAGCAGAAGGCGAAACTGATGGCGATCGAGAACCTGGCGCGGCTCGACCGGCTCGCCGTCCGGCTCATCAAGGTCGAATCCTGGGACGCCCTCCTCCGCGGTCGGTAACCCCGCGCGTCACTCCTTCGCCGCTGGCAGCGGCACCACCGCGGCGCTGCCGTCGGTCAGCGGCACCAGCACCGCGGCGCCCGCCGGCACGCCCGCCCCCACCGGAATCGCCCCCGGCAACCCCACCGACGCCTCCCCCACCGCACGACCCGTGTCCGACGCCCGCGCCGTCACGCCGCCGGCGCGGTCGGTCACCAGCCAGCGGCCGTCCGGCAGCGGCACCGGGGCACCCACCGCCGGCTCCGCCACCTCCGCCACCCACGCCGGGTCCGCACGGTCGGCGTCCAGGCTCACGAGCCACCGCGCCGCCGTCCGCTCGTCGGCCTTCCCCTCCACCGCGTAGCACACCCGGCCCGCCGCCGACACGCCGAACGGCCCCACCCGCCCGCCGGGCAGCGACACCGTGCGGCCCGGCAGCCAGCTCCGCGACGCCGGGCCGCCGCGGTCGGCCGGGAACAGCCACACGCCGCCCGTCGCCTCCGCGATCAGCAGCCGCGCCGGCCGGCCCTCCGCCGCCGCGAGGTACGCCGGCACCGACGCCACCCGGTCGCGCACCTCCCACCGCAGGTCGCCCGACGACCACATGCCGCCGGCCGGCCACTGCCAGCGGTTCAGCGCCCGGCCGCCGTCCGACGCCGCGAACCGGTCGCCGTCCAGCGCCACTAGGTAACACACCGGGTCGCCGCCGCGGCGGTCGGTCAGCCACGTCGGGCCGCGCGCCAGCCCCTTCGCGTCGGCCGGCGAGTAGCGGTGAATCGACCCGTCCGACGCGGGAATCAGCAGCGCCTCGTTCAGCGCCAGCGGCACCCCCGCGAGCGCCCCGGGCGCGGGGAACACGGCGCTCGATGTCGCGGCGCCGTTGACGTACACGCGCACCGCCCACTGCGGCCCCTTCTCGCCGGCCGTCGGCGTCACCGTGAACACCCGGCCGCCCGGCCCCGTCGCCACCGCCGTCGGCCCGGTCGCGCCGCCGGGGCCGGACGCCACGATTCCGCCGAGTCCCGTCGCCACCACCGTCGTCGGGTTGTTCGCCTGGGCCGTCACCGCCGCGGCGGGAATGCCGACCACGCCGCCGTCCTCGTCGGCCAGCAGCAGGCCGTCGCCGGTCGCCACGGGGGCGCCCCCGGGGACGAGGCCGAGCTGCCGCTGCCAGCGCGGCTCGCCGTCGCGCAGCCGCACCGCCACCGCCCGACAACCGGACGAGTTCCCCGAGCGCACCACGAAGCAGGCCGTGTCGCGCCGCGGGTTCAGCTGCACCGGCTGCGTCGGCGACCCCACCGGCTCGGCCTTCCCGTCGGCCGCCAGCTCCAGCCCGCGGACCGGGTGGAGCCGCAGGCGGTACTTCTGCAGCGAGCCGCCGGCCAGCACCCAGAACGCGCCGTCCTCCGCGGGCAGGGCCAGCCCCGGCACGGGGGCGCCGTCCGGCGGCGTCGGCAGCGTCGGCGACGGCAGCGCGAACAGCGCCGGGTCGCGGTTGCCGGGCATGTTCACGCCGAACAGCCGGAACTGGCCCGCGTCCGTCACCGCGGCGAGGCGCTCGCCGTCGGACACCGGCGGGAACCACACCCAGCCGGGCACCCGGAGTTCGACCGCGGGCGGGACCGACTCCGTCACCGGCAGGGCGTCGGCGGCGGGGGTCGGCGTGTCGAGGATGGGGAAGACGCGCAGCGCCATCGCGGCGGGGCCGTCGGCCTGGCAGAACAGCAGGTGCCGCGGGCCGAGCACCACCGGCGTGGTGCGGAGCGAGCCGGCGGGGTGGTTCGTCGTCATCACCCGGACGCAGCGCGGGTTCGACCCCGCCGGGCAGTCGAACACGAACACCCGGCGCGCGTCCGCGGCGACGAACAGCTCCGCCGTGCCGGGCCGCGCCACCACCTGCGCCACCGACTGCCCGAGCGTCATGCGACCCTCGCGGGCGCCGGTCGTCAGGTTGATGACGACCACGGTGCCGACGCCGTCGCGCACCGGTACGAACGCCCGCCCGCCGACCACCGCGGCCGGCCCGGCGGCGGGCGCGGGGAGCACCTGCCGCCACTTCACCTCGCCGGTCTTGAGCACGCGCCCGGCCGCCTCCGCCTGCCCGGCCACGTTGCCGAGCACCAGCGCCAGGCTCGTCGGCCCCTCGGCCGTGTCCAGCGTCACGACGGTCGGCGGGTCGAACGTGTCGGCCCCGACGCGCGCCGCCCACAGGAGGTCGCCGCTGTCCTCGTCGAGCGCGTAGAGCACGCCGCGGGCGACGGCGAGGAACACGGTGGGCGGCTCGTCGAGCTGGCTCCGCGGCACCGTCTTGGCGACGCCGACGGGGGACACGAACAGGAACGAGCCGCGGCCGGCGTGGGCCGGCGGGACGGGCGCGGCGGGGTCGGCCTCGTAGCGGACGCGGCGGAGGAACTCGGTCTCCGACCGCGTCATCAGGTCGCGGGCCTCGGGGTGGTCGGTGAGGCCGTGCGCGGCGAGGAACGCCTTCGCCTCCACCGCCGCCTGCTCGGTCGGGTCGGCGAGCATCCCCTTGGCCTGGTCGAGCCGGGCGAGGGTGGTGCGGGCCTTCCCCACGTCGGCCTCGACGGCCGCGAACTTCGCCAGCGAGTCCTCGAACCCGAGGGCTTCCTTCGGGCGGAACGGCTCGACCAGCGCCGGCAGTTCGCGGCCGGCGGCGACCAACTCCTCGGCCTTCTTCAGCTCGTCGAGCTTGCCGCGGTCGCCGCCGAACCCCTTCACCCGGTCCTGGGCGTAGCCGGCGGCGTCCTCCGCGACCTTCTTGCCGGCGTCGTACACGTCGAACCCGAACTTGTCGGGCCTGGCGAACGGCGAGTCCTTGCGGGCCTCGACGAACGACTTCAGCGCCGCGACCGCGGGGCGGGGGTTCTCGCGGTTGGTGAGCGCCCGCGCGCCCTGCTGCATCTGGGCGAGGTCCGCGAAGAACCTGTACTCGTCCGCGTCGGCGTGGTCGGGGTACTCGGCGGCGAGGTCGTCGTAGGCCTTCTTCGCCTTGGCGTACTCCCGCTGCTCGTACAGCCCCTTGGCCTTTTCGACGGCCTGCTCCTGCACCTTCCCCTTGTACTGGAGGAGGTACAGGCCCGCGGCGCCGCCCACGAGCACGAGGAGCACCAGCAGCCCGACGAGGATCATCGGCCCGAGGTTCCGCCCGCGCTTCCGCCGGCGGCGGACCGGCTCCTCGAACGCCTCCTCGTACTCGCGCACCTTCGGGGCCGGCGGCGGCGGCGCGGCGGGCAGGTCGGCGCCCGGGGTCCACACCACCTCCTTCGGCCCGCCGGCCGGCTTCGCGGCGGGAACCACCACGGCCTCGACGACCGCCGGCGGCTTCGGCCTCGGCGGCTTCGGCGGCTTCGGCTTCGCCTTCGGCGGCGCGGGGGCGAGTTGCGCCTCGACCACCTCGGGTTCGGGGCGGCGGGCGGGCGGGGTGGAGTCGTCGCGCGGCATCGTCGGCAGCGGCGGCAGCGCCGCGGCGACCTCGAACACCTGACGGCAGTCCGGGTTCGGGCAGCGCATGGTCCGGCCGGCGAGCTCCGGCTGGAGGTGGAAGCGCGTCTCGCAGTGCGGACACTCGGCGGCGATCGACACGGCGGTATCCGGGGCCGGCGGGAGGGGGGTGCCCCGGTATTTTACGACATGGCGCGGGGTGTGCGCGGACCGGCCCCCGAGCCGGCCCCGTAAGGGGTCGGAGTGCGGACGCGCACTCCGACCCCTTACGGGGCCGGCTCGGGGGCTCGTCTCACGGGGTCAGGTCGAAGTCCTTCGTGTTCGGCCCCGCGGTCACGTCGTAGGTGAGCCCGGACGTGCCGGACGAGCTGTACTTGGCGGGAACCTCGCCAGCGGGGGCGGCGCGCTTGGGGGGCGGAGCCAGGTCGCTCCCCTGGCCGGCCATGAGCCCTCCCTGCTTCGCGGCCGGGGCGGCGGGGTTCCCCTGGCGGTTGACCACCGACACCTTCGTCGCGCCGACCGGGATCTCGTCGGTCGTGTACTTCCCGTCGATGATGGCGGCGCTGAACACGTCGCGCTTGCCGACCTCGGACTCGAACGTGATGAGGCCGCTGGCGACCGGCTGGCCGCCGGCCTTCACGACGCCGGTCACGGTGCCGGTCGGGGGCGGGCCGCAGCCGGCGGCGGCGGCGAGCACGGCGGCGACGGCCCAGCGGGCGGGGAAACGTGGCACGGGCTTGGTCCTCGGGTGGGGGCGCGGGAAAGCCCGGGGACGGCCGTCCCCGGGCTTCGGTCCGGACGTGCTTAGTCGAGGTTGACGACGTTCCCGTCGCACGGGGTCATGAGCCGCCACCACGTGGTGCCGTCCATGTTCGGCGACAGGCCGCGGACGCTGGCGTCGCCGAGGACCACCTGCATGGTCAGGTGGCTGGTCGAGGCGCGGGCGCCGTCGCACTTGCTGCTGGCGCCCTGGAACGGGTTCGGCTGCACCTGGAACTTCGACGCCGCCCCCTCGCCGGTCCCCCACCACGTCGACCACCCGACCCGCGGGTAGTACACGAACCCCTCGTGCCACCACGCCCACAGGCACCCGCGCTCGGTGCCGGGGCCGCTGATCGGCGGGCTGCTGGACGTCAGGCACACCGCGTACTTCTCGGTGAACAGGATGGTGTTGGTGGTCCCGTCGGTGAACGTGCGGGGGATCGCCGCCCGCCCGAGCCAGCCCGACCCGCTGTTCGAGTAGTCGGTGCCGTCGCCCACGGACGACCCGTAGACCGGGCTCGGCCGGCCGTTCCCGCCGGGGATGCCGCCGAACACCTGGAAGTTGAACGCGTAGCACCCGACCGCGAACGGGGCGTTGATGCCGACCGACGGGTTGGTGATCGTCTGGCTGCCCGGCACGCTCGGGTCGCTCGGGCAGATGTACGTCTTGACCGCGGTCCCGGCGGTGGCGTCGGTGGCGAGGGTGTAGTTGTACTGGGCCGACTTGAACGTGATCCCGCTGGCCGTGACCTGCGACCGGTTGTACAGGTTGCCCCCCTCGATGTACGGCAGGATGAGGAAGAACGGGTTCCCCCACCCGCCGCCGTACAGGTTCTTCTGCACGTCGGCCGCGGTAGCCCCGTACCCGAGCGACCCCCGCGCCGTCCCGGCCGGCGGCAGGTACCCGTTCGTGTCGTTGGCCCCGTGCGTGGCCAGGCCGATCTGCTTCAGGTTGTTGGCGCACTGGGTGCGCGCCGCCGCCTCGCGGACCTTCTGCACCGCGGGGAGCAGCAGCCCGATGAGGATGGCGATGATGGCGATGACGACGAGCAACTCGATGAGCGTGAACGCGCGCCGGCCGGCGCGGATGAAACGAGGCGACACAGAAAACCCTCCGAAACGAGAATCGGCCCCGCCGCGCGAGTCGGACCGGCGGGTAGATCACCGGAGAGGAAACTAACGCGAGTTTAACAACCTTCTCATCCACGTGTCAACGCGCCCGGCGCGGAATCCGCGCGGCCGCGGCGGGGCTCCAACTCCACGGGGGGGGCCGGCCCCCCTAAACTAGTGGAGCTCCCCGAAAGCCCGGGGACGGCCGTCCCCGGGCTTTCCGCCCGCCCCCCGGCCGCGCCGGAACCCGACATGCCCCGCGACCCGTACGAAGTGCTCGGCGTCTCGAAGACCGCGACGGCGGACGAGATTCAGAAGGCGTACCGGAAGCTGTCCAAGAAGCACCACCCGGACCGCAACCCCGGCGACAAGCAGGCCGACGCCACCTACAAGGAGGTGCAGACCGCCTACGAGGTGCTCTCGGACCCCGCCAAGAAGGCCAACTTCGACCAGTTCGGCCACGCCGGCGGCGGCTTCCCCGGCGGTGCAGGGGGCTTCCCAGGCGGGGGCGGCTTCCCCGGCGGCGTGAACATGGACCCGGGCGCGGCCGACGAGTTGTTCCGCACCTTC
>DASPHQ010000393.1:0-4965 GCA_035629595.1 Urbifossiella sp.
TCCGCGCCGGCCTGATGCCCGATCAAAAAGTCGTCGAGCTCCGCCGCCTCGGCGAAGAGGGCGCCACGCTCGCCATGGTCGGCGACGGCGTGAACGACGCCCCCGCGCTGGCCCGCGCCGCCGTGGGCATCGCCGTCGGCGGCACCGACGTGGCCGCCGAGGCCGGCGACATCGTGCTGATGGGCGAGCCGCTCCGCCCGCTGCCGCTGGTCGTGCGGCTGTCCCGCGAGACGGTGAAGATCATCCGCCAGAACATCCTCGTTTTCGGGTTCGGCGTCAACCTCGTGGGGATCGTCCTCACCGGCTGGGTGTGGCCGCTGCTGGCGACCGGGCCGGGGTGGTACGAGAAGGCGCCGCTCGTCGGCGTGCTGTACCACCAGCTCGGCTCGCTCCTCGTGCTGCTGAACTCGATGCGGCTGCTGGCGTTCGACCGCACCGCCGCGAGCCCCACCCTGTCGCGACTCCGCGCCGCGGGCCGCGGCTTCGACCGCTGGATCAACACGCTCCACTTCGACGACCTGCTCCACGAGGTCGCCCACCGCTGGAAGCTCGTCGGCGGCACGACCGCGGCGGCGCTGCTGGTCGGCTGGGCGCTGACCGGCTTCACGCAGGTCGAGCCCGGCGAGGTCGGCGTGGCGCAGCGCTTCGGGGCGGTCGTGGCCGACCTGGAGCCCGGCCTGCACGTCCGCTGGCCGTGGCCGGTCGAGACGGTGACGCGGGTGCGCACGGCCGAGGTGCGCACCGTGGAGGTCGGCTTCCGCGGCGTGGTGCCGGAGGCGCGGGCGCCCGTCCTTCCCGCGCCGGACCGGCTCCGGCGGCCCGGCGGCGAGGCGCTGACGTGGGGCAGCAGCCACGGCGACGCGAGCTCCCCGCTCACCGACGAGGCGGTGATGATCACCGGCGACGGCGATTTGGTGGAGGTGCGCGCCACCGTCCGCTACCACGTCGCCGACGCGCGGAAGTTCCTGTTCGCGGCCGCGGACCCGGCGCCGCTGGTGCGGTCGGCGACCGAGTCGGTGCTGCGCGAGCTGGTAGCCGGCGGGCGGTTCATCGACCTCCTCACGGTGCGCCGCGGCGGCCTCGAAGCGGAGGCGACGGCGCGCCTGGCCCGCCGGCTGGACGCGGCCGTGCCCGGCGGCGCCGGCGTCGCCGTGGACGGCGTGACGCTCCACGACCTTCACCCGCCGTCGGTGGTGGTCGAGTCGTACCACTCGGTGGCGAAGGCGATCCAGGAGCGCGACCGCGTGCTGAACGACGCCGAGGCCGACGCGCTGCGGACGGTGCGGCGGTCGGCGGAGGAGGCGGAGCGGACGGTGAGCCGGGCGCGGACGGAGGCCAACCGCACGATGAAGGACGCGGCGGCGCTGGCGAAGGCGTTCGACGCGTGGGTGAAGGTGCGGTCCGAGGTGACGGCCGAGGAGGCGGCGGCGCACGCGGCGGAGCGGGCGCGGCGGATCACGGCCGGCGAGGCGGCGGCGGCGGTGGACGCCGACCTGGCGGCGCGGCGGGCGCGGCTGCTGGCCGACCGGCGGGCGGCGATCGACTCGCGGCTGGCGGCGCGGGCGGTGGTCGAAGCGTTCCGCGGCCGCGACAAGGTGTGGATCGACGCCGCCGACGTGCCGGGCCGGCGGCAGCTGTTCCTGATCGACCCCGAACTGCTGCGGCCGCTGGCGCCGCCGCGGGCGGGGGAGCCGTAAGGGGTACGGCTCGGGGCCGGTAGCCGCGGGCTTCAGCCCGCCCAGCTACGACGCCCGCCGGGGAGTATCGGGGAACGGACACCGCCGACGCGGGCGCGGGCTGAAGCCCGCGGCTACCGGCCCCGAGCCCCGGCGCGCAAGCCGCCCGAACTTGAGCGTATCTCCTGCGGGGGAACCTCCCCCCGCAGGAGACACACCATGACCCTTCGGCTTCTCGCCGCGTCCGTCGCGGCCGTCGCGCTCGGTGCCGGTTCGGCGTCCGCCCAGCCAGTCGTACTCGTCCCGCACCGCGACCACTTCCACATCGTGCCGGCGTACCCGTCGTACCCGTCCTACGGCTACCGGAACTACCAGCCGGGTCTGTCGCTCAACCTCAACTTCGGCTCGCCGCGGGTGTACTCGTCGGGCTACGGGTACGGCGGTTCCGGCTACCGGTACGGCGGCTCCGGCTACGGGTCCGGCTACCGCCCCGGCGGCTACTACCCCGGCGGGGGCGGCGGCGGCGGTCACTACCACAACGGCCACAACCACCGCTGACGCGACAATCGGCAATCCTGCCGCCCCCGCGACGAATCCCCCCGGTAGAATGGCCGCACACACCGGGGGACCGCCGATGACCGCCACCCCACCCGCCTGGGACGCCGACGACCGCATCGGCGTCCCCGTCGCCGGCCGCGCCGCCACCCTCCCGCGCCCGCCCGAACCCGTCGCGCCGGACGAGCCCGTCGAGCTCCGCGAGGGCGAGACGGAACTCGGCCGGCCGCCGCAGGTGCCGTCGGCGCTCGACCTCCTCTCCGAGGCCGACCGCGCCACCCTCCGCAAGCTGGAGGAGGAGCAGGCCGCGAAGGAGATCGCCGAGGCCGAGATGCTCCTGGCCGCCGACCCGACCGGCCTCGGCTGGCTCGGCTGGTTCGCCGGCCCGCTCGTCCTCGCCTTCCTCGTCGGCTCCGTCGGCCTCGCCGGGCTGTTCACGTTCAACCAGGTGCTGGCGCTGCTGGCGAACCTCGCCGCGCAGCCGCTGTGGGCGCAGTACGTCGGGTACGCCGGGCTCGGGCTGTTCGGGGCGTGCATCCTGTACGCCTTCGGCCGGTTCGCGTTCATCTACGCCCGCCTCCGCACCAACCGGCAGATTCAGGTGAAGGGGCTCGAAGAACTGGCCCGCCGCACCCGCCTCCGCTGGCTCGCCGCCGCCAAGACGACCGAGGCCCGCGAGCAGCTTGAGCGCTACCTCCGCGAGTACCCGCTCGACACCGAGAAGGACCGCAAGGCACTCGCTGCGGCCGGCCTCGCCGACGCGGCGCAGGGGCGGCTGCGGGTGCTGCGCGAGCAGCTGCTGGACCCGGCGAAGTTCGCGTCGAGCGATCAGTGGTTCGCGCGGTTCCGGGACGAGTTCCAGGCCGAGCTCGACGCCGCCGCCGAGGCGCGGGTGAAGTACTGGGGGAGCCGCATCTGGGTGGTGACGGCGGTGGCCCCGAACGCGGCCGTGGACACCGGCGCGACGCTGTTCTACGCGGTGTCGATGCTGACCGACCTGTGCCGGGTGTACCAGGTGCGGGCCGGCAAGGCGGGCACCGGCGTGCTGCTCGGGCGGGTGTTCTTCAACGCCTACCTGGCGGGGCAGGGCGCCGAGTGGGAGAAGGTGGTGGAGGACCAGTACGACCAGCTGTTCCACGAGGCGCTGAACGTGGTCGGCGTCGGGGTGGGCTCGAACCTGGCGGGGAAGGTGCTGGGCAAGGTCGGCGCCCGCGCCACGACCGGCTACCTGAACCGCGTGCTGCTGGTGCGCCTGGGCCGCTACGCCGCGCGCCTGCTGCGCCCCGTGGCGCGGTAGAATCGCGTTGACTCCCCCCCGTGGAGAAGGCCGTGTACCTGAAGAAATTACGGCTCCAGAACATCCGATGTTTCGAGGATGTTGGTATCGAGTTCCCGCATTCCGGGGGGAACTACGGTGGCTGGAACGTAATTCTCGGCCCCAATGGCTTTGGAAAGAGCACGATTCTCGGTGCGATCGCCGAGTGCGCACTGGAATCGATTGCTCACAGTTGGACGCATGACGATGACTGGGTCCGGGATAAGGCGACTGCAGGACAGATGGAGGCAACCTTTCTCGCAACGAAGTTTGATGACCACGATGTTCGTGTAGGCAGCGCGGAGCGTGGGCCAACCGCAGGTGGCACGAAGCGACAGTTAACTATTCACTCAGTATTGGAGCGCGGAGAGATTGAGTGGGAGTCGAAGACTCTTCGCCCGAAGAAGCATAATACTCCGGGTTGGGTGGTCTGCGGATATGGGCCTTTTCGTCGGCTGACCCGTACTCCTGAGATAACGAACCTTCCGGCTGGATATGACCAATTTCGTACACTTCTTGATGACCGCTTAGGCATCTCGGAACCCTTCGCGTGGCTCCGCGAAGTGTACGGCCGATCCATCGATCCGAAAGCGAGCAATCGCGACATCCTTAGGCGGTCCTTTCCCGTTCTAGTCGAAACGGTAAATCAGCTTCTGCCCGGTGGCGTAAAAGTAAAAGATGTTTCGACAGAACGGGTGTCCTTTCGCACAATGTCAGGCGTTACGGCAGACCCACTTCGGCTGAGCGACGGATACCGTAGCTTCCTTGCCTTAGCCGTCGATCTGTTGATGCGCGTATTTCAAGCAACTGACCGGTTCCACGAGTATGTGGTGGTTGACACAGACACAGGCACTCCGCGAATCCTAGCTGATGGCATCGTTCTGATCGACGAGGCGGACGCGCACCTGCACCCGAGCTGGCAACGGGAACTCGGTGAGCGGTTACGGCGGGTGTTCCCGAAGATCCAATTCATCGTCACGACACACAGCCCGTTCATCGCCCAGGAGGCGACCGACGAAGGGTTATTCATCCTGCGCCCCACCAAGAAGGGAACGGTGGAGGTCGAGAAGTTCGGGGAGTCGGTCAGGGGTTGGACTGCGACCCAGATCCTCACGAGTCCGGCGTTCGGCCTGCACAGCACCCGCTCGGTCGAGACAGAACAGTTGGTGCAACGGAACTCGGAGTTGGTGTCGAAGGAGCGGGCCGGGAAACTGACGGCAACCGAGAAGAAGGAATTCCGTCAGATCCGCAAGGCGCTGGAGACCCAGCTCTCCGCACCAGGCGAGACGTACGACGAGATGAATCGCCAGGAGGAAATCCAGCGGTACGTCGCGGAGTCGTTGAAGCGCATTAACAACGGCAAGTCATGATTCGTGTTCGTCGCCCGCCCCGCATCAGGCTCGCGGAACACCTTCGCGC
>DASPHQ010000394.1:0-6966 GCA_035629595.1 Urbifossiella sp.
ACTCGGCCTTCAAGTTGCCGTCGGCGTCCACGAACGGCCCGCCCCACACCGACCCCACGGCCGGGCTCGCGGCCTGCACCCACACCGGCCGCGGACTCTGTCGCGGCCGCGTCGCCGACCGGCTCACCGGCTCCTGGTACGCGTCGCCGGCGTAGCCGGTGTCCACGTACCGGCTCAGGGCGCTCAGCCCGTCCATCGGGAAGCCGGCGTCCCACGCCAGCGTGTTCACCACCACCGTCGCCCCCGACAGAGCCTCCATCGACCGCTGTAGCGCTGTCGCCCGCGCCACCGCCCGGCTCGCCGCCGACTCCTCGACGATCACGTCGTTCAGCGCCTTCGTCGCGGCCGTGCGGCGGGCCTCGGCGCGGGCGTCGTCCGAGTTGTTCCGCATCGCCACCTGGTACTCCAGCACCGCCTCCGCGTTCCGCTTCTTCAGCTCCTCGGTGCGGACGCTCAGCTCGACGATGCGCGACTGCATGGCGTCGGAGAACGTGGCGTCGCCGCGGGCGAACCGCGCCACCGTCACCACCTGGAACAGCGACGCCGGGTCCACCCGCACGAGCACCAGGTCGGCCTTCGGCGCGGCCAGCCGGGCGGCGCGGGCGGCGGCGGTGCCCACGCTCTCGGGCGCGTCCGCGGCCGGCGCCGGCTGCAACTCCGTGGACAACTCGGCGGTCAGGTCGAGGAGCGTCACCGGCGGGCCGGCGGCGTCGAGCGTGTAGCCGCCGCCGGGGGCCGCCTTCACTCCGGGAAACTCGGTGGCGATCACGACCACCTTCGTCCCCTGGCCGGCGTAGCCGCTCTTGTGGAAGGCGTCCAGCTTCGCCGCGCCCAGCGCCGCGGCGGGGGCGGTCGCGGCCGGGGCGCCGCCCGCGGCCGGTGCCGCCGTCTCCGTCGCGGGGCGCGGCAGCCGCATGTACACGACGCCCGCTTCCGCCGCGAACCGTTCCGCGTCCGCGCCGACGATGAAGCGGAGCGTCAGGACGTGGCCGACCGCCCCTTCGACGGTCGCGGCCACCAGCTCGGGCCGCTTCGTGATCGGGTTCGGCAGCACCCGGCTGTACGCGGACAGCATCTTCGCGCGGAGCCGGTCGAGGTCGCCGGTGTCGAACACGCGGTCGGTCACCACCTCGACGCGGAGTGGTTGAGCGACCGCGGCCGCGTCGTCGAGCACGGCGCGGAGGGACGGGGTGAACGCGGCCCGGTTCGGCGCCAGCGGCGGCGGCGCGTACGGCGCCGGGTCGGCGACGCTCAGCACCTGCACGACGCGGACCGGGTTCACGTCGCGCAGCGGCACCGGCAGGTCGGCCGGTTCGGCGTCGGGGGCGAACCAGCCGCTCGGTTCGTTCCGCAGGTCCTTCACGAGCCGGAACAGGTTCCCCGCCGGCAGGTCGCCGCGGACGATCGTGTAGCCCTGCGGTTCGTAGCCGACCAGCTCGTTGAAGCCGAGCTGGCGCAGGTGCGCGACCACCTGCCCGTGGAAGCGCTGCTGCTCGATGGGGGTGAAGCCCCCGGCCAGCTTCAGCCGCACCGACACGCGCCCGTCGGGGCCGGGGACCGCGAAGTCGGCCGGGCGGAACAGGACGGTCTTGATGCGCGGGTCGGCCTGCAGCTTCTCCAGCCCGGCCGCCGGCATCGTGCCGCGCATCCGCTCCGCGGTCGGGTCGAACTCGTCGAGCTGGTAGTCGGGCTCGCCGGTGGTGTCGCGGGCGAAGCCGGCGTCCTTGAGCATCTGCTGCATCGCGGCGAACTGGCGGACGCGCTCGGCGCGCTCGGGCGTGATGCGGTAGCGGAACTCGACGGCCAGCTTCTCCGGCACGGCCGGGTACACCACCTGCGCCGCGGCGGAGGAGGGGACGGCGGCAAGCAGTAGGGCCGGGAGCCACCGGGCCGGGCGGACGGGGATCATGGTGCGGCCTCGCTGCGGGCGGTCCATCGTTCATCCTGACGCGGCGGGTGCGCCTTGCCAACCCGATACGGGGAAATATGCCTCCCCCGCCGCCCGGCCCGCCGGCCGTCCCGGCGCGACGGGCGGTATTCGTCCCCCGGCCGGGCCGACGGCGCCGACGAACGGAGACGCGATGGCTGGCGCGAACCTGACGGCGGTGGTGACCGGGGCGTCCAGTGGGATCGGCCGTGCGCTGGCGGTCGCGCTGGCCCGGCAAGGCTGGCGGGTCGGGGCGGTCGCCCGCCGCGCCGATCTGCTGGAGGAACTGGCGCGCGACGTTCGCGGCGCTGGCGGCGTCATCGAAACGGCCGTCGCCGACGTGGCCGACCGTGCGGGGTTGGCGGCCGCGGTTCAGGGACTCGAACGGACGCTCGGGCCGGTCGAGTTGCTGATCGCCAACGCGGGGATGGGCGGTGACACCGGCGCGGTTCAGATGAACGTGCCGCAGGTCGAGGCAATCATGCGGGTGAACTTCCTCGGCGTCGTGTACGCCATCGAGGCCGTGTTGCCCGGGATGATCGCCCGCGGCCGCGGCCACCTGGTCGGGATTTCCAGCGTCGCCGCGTTCAAGGGGCTTCCCGGAGCCGCGGCGTACTGCGCCAGCAAGGCGGCGGTGAACGCCTATCTCGAAGGGCTGCGGATCGAGCTGCGCAAGCACGGCGTCGCGGTCACGGCCGTCTGCCCGGGGTTCGTGCGGACGCCGATGGTGGCGAAGAACCCGCCGATGCCGTTCCTGATGGAGCCCGACGCGGCCGCGGAACGAATCCTCCGGGCGCTGCCGCGGCGGCCGAAGGTGTTCGCGTTCCCGTGGCGGATGAAGCTGCTGATGCGGCTGGCGCGGTGGGCGCCGGACCGGTTCATCGCCCGGAAGGTGAAGATGAAGCTCCAATAACCTGGCGAGCGGCCCGCGTGAGCGGGCTTTCGGCTCGGGGCTTGAAGCCCGGAGGGCGCCTTCGCTAGCCCGGGGCGGAAGCCCCGGGCGGGCGGCGACGTGGTTCCTGGAAGCAACGCACCTCGTACACCGCCCTGGTGGCTACGGCGTGGTCCGTGGGAGCGACGCGGTAGTGACACCGCGGACGCCGCCCGGGGCTTCCGCCCCGGGCTAACCAAGACGCCCTCCGGGCTTCAAGCCCCGAGCCGGAAGCCCCGAGCCAACAGCCCGCTCACGCGGGCCGCTCGCTCGGACTTTGCGACGTACCGTACGCCCGTGTACCATGCCCCCATGCTGCGTGAACTCGCCGTTCAAAACCTGGCCCTCATCGAAGACGTCCGCGTCGAACTGCGGCCGGGCTTCTGCGCCTGGACGGGCGAGACCGGCGCCGGCAAGTCGCTCCTCCTCGGCGCCCTCGGCCTCCTCCTCGGCGAGCGCGGCTCCGCCGACCTCATCCGCACCGGCGCCGACGAACTCCGCGTCACCGGCCGGTTCGAGCTGTCCCGCCCCGAGCAGCGCGCCCTCGCCGCGGAGGTTCTGCAAGCGCCGCTCGACGAGGACGACCTGATCCTCACCCGCCGCCTGTCGCGCTCCGGCCGCAGCTCGGCGCTCGTCAACGACGTGCCCGTCGCCGTCGCCACGCTCCGGCGCATCGGCGAGATGCTCGTGGACGTTCACGGCCAGCGCGAGAGTTATTCGCTCTTGCAACCGGCCTACCAGCTCGACCTCCTCGACGCCTTCGGCCGGCTCGCCGAGCCGCGCCGCCGCTACGCCGCCGCCGCCGAGCGCGTCCGCGAACTGCGCCGCCAGTACCGCACGCTCAGCGAAGCCCGCCAGACCCGCCAGCGCGAACTCAGCCTCGTTCGCTTCGAGCGCGAGGATTTGGACGCCGCCAAGCTAGAGCCCGGCGAGCTCCCCGCGCTCGGCAAGGAGCGCGAAACGCTCGTCCACGCCCAGAGCCTCGCCCAGTTCACCGGCACCGTCGCCGCGCGGCTCGCCGACGACGACGGGGCCGTGGTCGATGTGGTATCCCGGCTGGTGAAGGAGGCGAACCGCTGGGCGGCGCTCGACCCCAAGCTCGCGGAGGTGGCGGCACGCCTGGAGGCGCTGAAGCCCGAGGTCGAAGACCTGGCCGAGACCGCCCGCGACCTGTCGGAACGCTTCGAGGCCGACCCGGACCGGCTCGAAGAAGTCGAGAAGCGCATCGGCTTCCTGAAGAAGCTACAAGCCCGGTACGGCAAGACGCCCGACGAACTCGTCGGCTACCGTGCCACGCTCGACGCCCGCGAGTCAGAGTTGCAGAAGCAGGAGGACGACCTCGCCGGCATCGACGAGACGCTCAAGACCGCGTTCGCCGAACTGAAGGACGCGGCCGCGGTCCTCAGTAAGGGCCGGGCGAAGGTCGCCAAGCGGCTCGTCGCGGATGCGCAGAAGCACCTCGCCGACCTGGGGATGCCGTTCGCCAAGCTCGACGCCACCCTCGAACCCGTGCCGCTCGACGAAGACCCGCTCACCGGCGAGGTGCCCGCCGCGGGGGCCGACCACCTTGACCTGATGCTCTGCGCCAACCCCGGCGAGCCGGCGCGGCCGCTGCGCAAGGTCGCCAGCGGCGGCGAACTCTCCCGCACCATGCTGGCGCTCAAGACCGTCCTCGCGGCCCACGACCCGGTCCGCACGCTCGTCGTGTTCGACGAGATCGACGCCAACGTCGGCGGCCGCCTCGGCGACGTGCTCGGCCAGAAGCTCGCCAGCCTCGGCGAGACGCATCAGGTGCTGTGCGTCACCCACCTGCCGCAGGTCGCCAGCTACGCCCGCCACCAGTGGACCATCCGCAAGAGCAGCACCGGCAAGAAGACCGCCACCACCATCAACGAGCTCACTGGGGCCGACGCCAGGGTGGAAGAGCTGGCGCTGATGCTGCGCGGCGAGTCGCGCTCCGAGACGACCCGGAAGGAGGCCGCCGAAATGCTCCGCGCCGCCGAACGGCTCCGCGCCGGCTGACAGTTTCGTCGAAATAATTGTTTCCGCCGCCCCTCCCACCGGGTCGCGGAAACATGTCACGCGGCTTGAGCATCCACCGCAACCCGAAATCGCGGCAGGCTTTCCATCCGTATTTCGCGCACGGCGTCGATCGCCCGACGGAACGGATAGCCGGCCAGCAAGCGGTTCAGTCGCTCCGTCGTCTTTCCGACGCCGACGTAAGTGCGCCACCGGCTCAGCCGGCCGAGCGGCAACCGCGGTTGGTCGGCGTCGAACTCCCACGGGTGGAAGTACAGCATCGCCACGTTCGACCCCACACCCGCCGCCTGACGCAACCCGGCCCGCATCACCGCCGGCGGGAACAGGCGGAAGTAGCCGCCGCCGGCGACCGGAAGGTTCATCCCCATCACGCGATACGTCAGCGGCGGTAACTCCAACAGCTCCCGCTCCCGGCCGACCGCGACGAACGGTGTCCGCGGGGCGTCGGGGATGCCATAGCGGTCGTGGCGGACGGGGAAGATCGAACTGTCGTACTCGAACCCGCATTCCGCCAGCACGTCTACGGCCCACGAGGTCGCGCGCACGATGCTGAACGTCGGCGCCCGGAAGCCGTAGACGCGCTCGCCGGTCACCTGTTCGAGGGCGTCCTTGCTGCGCAACAGGTCGTCGCGGAACGATTTGGGGTCGAAGCGGTGGACGCGGCGGTGGTCCCAACTGTGCGAGCCGACCTCGTGCCCCGCGGCGTGGATCGCCCGCACGAGCTCCGGGTGCGACACGGCGATTTCCCCGACGACGTAGAACGTCGCCTTCACGGCCGCGGCGGCGAGCTGGTCGAGGAGGCGGCGCGTGGTGGCGTCCATGCGGGCGGCGTACTCGCGCTGCCGGTCGGGCGGCACGGTCAGCCCCGCGGCCGCCTCGATGCGGTGGTGCTCCTCCACGTCGAAACTGACGACGTAGGACGTGGCGGGGGAAGGGGTTAGAGGCTGTTCAGCGGTTGTCATGGTGCGGTATCGTCTTTCCAGAGCCCGGGGACGGCCGTCCCCGGGCTTTCGGGGTCCAGTGTAGTTCAGGGGTGCGTGTCTCGCCGCCCCGCGCTGTAAACCCCCGGCAACACCCCTTCGCGCCGGCCGCTTCCGAGCGGATGCAAACCCCCCATTCCGCTCCCCCGTCCGCGCCCCGCGGCGTCGCCGGAACTGGATTTCTCCTCAGCCCTTACAACCGATCCGGTCGATACTCTCCGAGTCCTCGCACTGCGGGCGGGGGTCTGGGTGGGAAAACCCGGATTCGCCGATGAATTGGGTTGACACGTAGGGGTTCATTCCGCTTACCTAGACACTAGCCCGCGGACGCCCGCACCGCCCGCACCGGTCGGCCCCCTTGCCGGCCCCGTCCCCAACGGGACTCGGAACGCGGCCGGGACACGCCAGACCGGGTCGGTCTGGTCGTGATTCCCAGCGGGGGGTATACCCGGACGTTCGAGAACCGACCCAGGAGTCCCGTCATCATGATCCTTCGCAAGCTCCGGTGGCTGGCAGCCGTCGCGCTCGCCCTCGCCGCCCCGGCCGTGTCGAACGCCGGCATCCAGATCCTCGTCCAGGAGAGCGGCGGCCCGACGCAGATCTTCACCGGCAGCGTCGTCAACTACTCCACCGCCAACTTCACCGAGATCAACATCGGCACCACGCCGAACTCGGGCGCCATCAGCTCGCTGACCACGACCGTGCGGGCCACCCCGGTGGACGGCTTCAACCCGGCCGCCGAGTTGACGATCACGGTCATCTCGGACGACTTCACGGTCCCGAGCGCGTTCGAGAACGGCCCGGCGACGGTATTCAACAACGCGGCCGCGTCGTCCGGCATCGGCGGCGGGTCGAACGTGCTGTCGAACACCACGCAGCTGTTCGCGCTGCCGCTGAGCCCGGGGACCGGCCAGACGGCCGCCCAGGCCACCGGCACCGCCCTCGGCAGTGCGACCGCGACGGCCACCGACACCCGGCCGGGCGGCGGCGTCTCCCCGACGACGACCTCGAACATCAGCGGGATGCCGGGTGCGTTCGCCATCCAGCAGACGATCACGGTGCGGGCCGACGTGACGGACCCGAACGGG
>DASPHQ010000395.1:0-7450 GCA_035629595.1 Urbifossiella sp.
TCTATTACAGCGATTACCCCACCGAGACGCCGACCTACGGCAATTATGTGGTCGTGTCCGAGTACCGGGACGGCACCGGCATCAAGACCTTGTATGCCCACCTGAAGGAAGTTGCTCCGGAGTTCCTCACGGCCAGCACCAAGAATCCGATCGCGGTTTACCAGGGCCAGACGCTCGGCTCTCTCGGGAACACGGGAACTAGCACCGACCACCACCTGCACTATGAGGTGAAGTATGACAACGCACCGGCACTGTATTCCGGTGCGGCGGACGCGTTGTTGCACTCGCATCCGACCTACTTCAAGGGATTCATGGACGCGAGCAACAAACTCGTCGTCTCACAACACCCCGACCAGCTCGCCTCCCGGCTGTTCTCATTCGCGCTGCCCTACCAGCCCCGGTTCGCCCCCGTCGTGATGGCCCGGCCGAACGACGACTTGCAGTTCCAACTCAAGGGGTACGACTGGAACGAGGAAATCTTCCTCCGGCTCCGGAATGAGACCGGCGGAAGCGTCCCGGTGAACGTGGTCGGCGGCGGGTCGAACCCATTTTTCACCGGAGGCTGGGATTTCGACGGCCTCGACAATAACGCCGGAGACGGCCGCGACGACCCGTCCCGACCGAACGATGCCGGCCAAGACGACGGGCGTCAAGCGCCCACGGAGATTACCATCCGCGTGCCTTCGACTCCGGGTTACTACCTCCTCGAAGGATTGGAGCGGAACCCTCGATACCTCACCGGTATCGATAACACGTCTAACTCGGATGTCTACGCCCTCACGCAGGCCACCGGCGTGTGGCCGTCGCAGGCGATCGGGGAGCCTAACGCCGCCTACTCCATGCCGGTGATTCTCCTCATCACCGCCGACGCGCCGGCCCACGGGTTCCGGTCGCAAATTGCGACCATGCGGAGCAGCAGCATCCCGCCGACCATCTACACGGTCGACACGGATCGCGTTCTCCTCGTCCCCGGGTCGCATACGACGGACGACACGATCACGCTTGAAAAGTCTGGGACTCAGTACGTCCTCACGGTCAACGGAACCGTGTCCTCCTTCCAGGATTCCGACTTCAACGCCGTCTTCGTCGCCCCCGGCGGCGGGAACAACGTGGTCGATCTGCGAGACGTGGCCGCATCCAAGCGCGTGACCGTGATCGGCGGGGACGGGATCGACATCATCCTGGGCGGGCCGGGGAACGACGTCCTCGTCGGCGGTGCCGGGGCCGACTGGATCGAGGGCGGGGGCGGGAACGACTGGGTCTTCGGCAACGACGGCTCCGACACCCTCTTCAGCCACACCAGCGCCCGCCGGTCGCTGTTCAGCAACGAGCACACGACGCGCGACAACCTGTTCGGCGAGGCCGACACCGACCAGCTCTTCTCGCGGCGGGGCGATGTCGTCTACGGCGGCTCGACGGACGACACGTTCTACGGCCGCCAGGGGGAGCGCGGCCTCAACACGTACGTCGCCTGGGGGGCGAATCAGATCCCGGTCGGGATCGGCGACACCATCCTGCTCGTCGGCGACGAGGTGGGGAACCAGTTCACCATCAAGCCGCCGCAGGCGGGCGTGCGACTGGTCGACATGGACGGCTTTACGTTCCCGCTCACCGACGCGGCGTTCCGGCGGTACGTGCGGATGTTAGCCCTGCCCGGGGGGGGGCCCGACACCGTCGACCTGCGCAACTCGCCGATCCCCGCCAGGGTGTTCGCGGTCGGCGGCAACGACACCGTCTACGGCACCGCGCAGGGGGACACGATCAGTGGCGGGATCGGCGACGACGTCCTGTACGGCGAACGGGGCAATGACAGGATCGGCGGCAAGGCCGGGAACGACACGATCCGTGGCGGGGCGAACGACGACGAACTCTACGGCGATGCGGGGGAGGACGACATCGACGGCGGGACCGAGAAGGACTACATCGACGGACGTCTGGACGGGGCGGACGACCACGCCGCGGACCGGCTCACCGGCAACGGCCAATCGACCATCATCCTCGGCGTCTCGGACGTCAACCTTCGCCCCGGCCCTGATCTCCAGGTGATCCAGCCCGGGCAAACCGCGCCCGCGAACCGGCCGGTCGTCATCGACAGCTACCTCGTCGCCTCCGCCGGGGAAGCGCTCCCGTCGCGCGCCGCGCCGGTGGAAAGCGAGTCGCGCGCCGCCGTGCAAATCTCGTCGTTCACCGTCACCCCGTCCCTCGTGCCCCGGGGCGACTCCGCCCTGTTCACCCTGCGGACCACCGGCACGGGGACGTCGGCCCGGCTGACGCTCGTCCACGACCGAAATAACAACGGCGTGTACGACGCCCCCGACGCCATCATCGCACGGTACCGCCCCGCGGCGGGCGGCTTGCGCGGGCAGATCGGAACCGAAAACTTCATGCCCGGCGTGGTGAAGGTGCTGCCCGTGCTGGATTTCTCCGACGGGTCCGTCGTCGTCGGCCCCGCGATCCCGTTCACGGTCCAGGACCAGTTGGCCGCGCTCCTGCCGCCCGGCATCGCCGTCATGCCGGACGACGTCCTCTCGCTCATCCCGCACCGGAATGGGGACGTTACCGTAGTCGGGAACGTCCTCGCCGGGCGCGGGCAAATCGACGTGTGGGAGATCACCCCGCGGGCGACCGGCGCGTTCCGCTTCTGGACAACCGGTTCCACCGACACCGTGGTCGCACTGTACAACGCCGCCGGCCAGCGGATCGGCGACCCCGACGACGACAGCGGGCCGGGGGTGAACGGCGAGATCCTGGCCACGCTGGCGGCCGACACCACGTACTATTTCGCGGTCGCCTGCAAGACCCCGGACGGCGGGGGCTACGACCTGCGGGTGACGGGGGTGAACCAGACCGTCGCGGCCACCATCGACACGCCGCCGGGGGCGTTCACCGGATCGGCGACCGGCACCATCACCGTCACGCACCGGCTCGACTACCTCCAGCTCGTCGCCCCGGCCGGCGCCACGCTGCTCGACGTGGCGATCGAGACCGACCCCAGTCTCGCGGTCTGGGTCCGCGTCGCGGACTCGAACTCGACCGTCATCGGGTTCGCGCAGCCGGGCCGGGCCGGGCTGGATCAGGTTCTCACGCGCCTGCCGGTGCAGGGCGGGAGAACGTATTACGTGACCATCTTCGGGCTGTACGGCACGGCCGGGGACTACACGGCGGCCGCCGACTTCTACCCGGACGAGGTCGGCCTGCCGCTGACGACCACCATACCCTTGCTGGGCGAGTACGAACAGCTGATCGTAGGGGCGGACGGCGACGTGACCCTCGGCGGTCAGGCGATCGACACCCCGGGCCAGTTCCGGACGTACATCATCTCGCCCACGACGAGTGGGGAGTTCGTGATCCAGACGACCGGGTCGACGGACACGATGCTGGCCGTGTACACCGGGTCCGGCTCGCAGCGGCTGGGGTGGAGCGACAACGACGGCGGCGGCGGCAACGCGCGCGTCACGCTCGACCTGACGGGCGGGCAGGACTACATCGTGAAAATCCGCGGGGCCGGCACCGCCACCGGCCCGTTCGCCGTCCGGGTGAACGGGGCCGACCAGTTCCGCCGGCCGATCACGATCGCCGGGCGGAGCTACCTCGGCGACGACGTCGCGTCGGTGGCGGGCAACGCCCGCCAGATGTACTTTTCGGCGGTCGCCCCGCCGGCCGCGACCACGCTAAACATGTCGCTCACCGCCCTTTCCGGATCGACCTTCGACGGCTGGTTCAGCATCCAGGACGAGGCCGGCATCCGGACCGTGGTCAACACGGTCGGGATCAACACGGTCGATTCCATCGCCAACTTCCCCGTGCAGGGCGGGAAGACGTACCTGTTCACCGTCTTCGGCTGGAACGAGACGACGGGCAGCGCCCGCCTGGGGCTCGACTTCAACCCGAACGTCTCCGGCGGGGGCGAGATCCCGCTGGCCACGACGACGTTCGACACGCAGCGGAACCCGCACGTGGCCGTGGCGCCTGACGGCCGCGCGGTCGCCGTCTGGATCGGGTACAAGCCGAACGGGGCGAGTGGCGACTACGAGGTGTACGGCCAGCGGTTCGACGCGCGGGGGGAGGCCGTCGGGCCGGAGTTCCTCGTCAACGTGGACGACACGCAGGACCAGGAGTTCGCCACGGTGGCGGTGGACGCCTCGGGCAACTTCGTCGTCGCGTGGCGGACCAACGGGGTCGTGTCGGCCCGCGTGTACGACGCGGCCGGCACGCCGACGGGGCCGGAGTTCCTGGCCGGCATTTCCGCCCAACAGGGGCTGGCCGTGGCGAAGCAGCCGGGCGGATCGTTCCTGCTCGTCGGTGGCCAGTCCACGCAGCTCGTGGGGCGGCTGTTCAACCCCTCCGGCTCGCCGGCGGGTGCGGCGTTCGTCATCGACCCGAACCACGCGAACAACGTGTCGGTCGCGGCCGACGGCCAGGGCCGGTACGTCCTGGCGTGGACCCGCACCCAGGGCGCCAGCGTCGCGGTGTACGCCGCCCGGTACTCGGCGGCGGGCGCGCTCGTCACGCCGCTCTTCCCCGTCGCCCCCGCGCTGGCGACGTCCCAGTTCGAGTCGTCCGTCGATGCCGCGGCCTCGGGGGCATTCGTCGTGGCGTTCCGGTCCTTCGACGGGGGGCCGACCGGGAACGACGTCTACTTCCAGCGCTTCGCGGCGGACGCGTCGCCTCTCGGCGTCCTGACGCGGCCGCACGAATTCACGACCGGCACCCAGGACGTGCCGTCCGTGGCGATGAAGGACAACACCGAGGTGGTCGTCGCTTGGCAGAGCCCCAACCCGCAGGGGGGCACCGGCACCGAGGTGTACGCCCGGCACTACGACGCGGCGGGGAACCCGGCCGACCCGCAGGAGACGCGGATCAACGAGTACACGCCCAACGACCAGAGCCGCCCGCGGATCGCGACCAACGGGCAGCAGCGGTTCGGCCTGGTGTGGCAGAGCTACATGCCGGCCGGGAGCGTCGACGACGTCGTCGGCCTGTTCATGGACTTCGCGACGCCCACCCCCCGGCCGGTCCTCCGGGTGACCGAATCCGCCGGCACGCCGGACGACGCCGCCCTTCCGTTCGGCTCGTACCTCCAGAACGCGCCGAACCCGACCCAGGTGGTCCGGGTGTCGAACCTCGGGACGACGAACCTGACCGGCACGGCGGCCCTGGCCGGGGGGGGGGCGTTCGCCCTGATCGGGCCGGCCACGTTCGACCTGGCGCCCGGTCAGTTCCAGGACTACACGGTGGTGCTGTCCACCGCTGCCCGCGGGTCGTTCACGTCCACGCTCACCATCACGAGCAACTCGGCGGTCGGAACGGTCCCGGTCGCGGTGACGGCCACGGTCGTGCCCCCGCCGGACGCGAACGAGCCGAACGAGTCGGCCCCCGCGGCCACCAACCTCGGCGTGGTGTCGGTGCTGTCGCGGACCAACCTCACCCTGCACCGCGACCAGGACGAGGACTGGTACGTATTCACGGTCGCGCGGCCCAGCGTGCTGACCGTCTTCACGTCGTTCAGCCACTCGGAGGGCGACCTCGACATCCTCCTGCTCGACCAGCACTTCGGCGTCCTGGCGGCCGCCGCCTCGCAGGTGGATCAGGAGTCGATGAGCGTGGCCGTGCCCGGGGGGCAGCTGCTATACCTGAAGGCCGTCGCGGTCGGCGCGGCCGCCGACGTGTACGACCTCCACATCCAGGAGATCACCGCGCCGACGGCCGACATCCGCGACGTCGGCCCCGACCCGCGGGCGAGCGGCGTGGGCACGATCCTGTTCGACTTCAGCGAGCCGGTCACCGGGTTCGATGTGTCCGACCTGGTGCTGACGCGGAACGGCACCGCCGTCGCGCTGACCGGGGCGACGCTCACGACGACCGGCAACATGACCTGGACGGTCGGCAACGTGTCCGGGCTCACGGCGCTCGACGGCGTGTACGAGTTGTCGCTGACCGGGACCGGTTCCGGGATCGCTGATTCGGCCGGGAACCCGTTCACCGACACCGTCACCGACACGTGGGTGATGGATACGACGACCACGACCGCGGTCAGCGCGCCGGCCATCACCTACGGGGCCGCGGGCGCGGTGACCGTGACCGTGGGGTCGACGCTCGGCACCCCGGACGGGACGATTCAGCTGATCGTGGACGGCACGAGCACGTACACCGGCACGCTGTCGGCCGGCGCCCACACGTTTGCCGTGGGCGTACTCGGCGCCGGCACTCACACGCTCTCCGCGAACTACCTCGGGTCGGCGACGTGGCAGCCGAGCACCACGGCGGGGTCGCTCCTGGTGAACCGGGCCGCCCTGACGCTCGCGGCGGACGCGCAGTCGAAGGTGTACGGCGCCGCCCTCCCGACGCTGACCTTCACCACCAGCGGGCTGGTGAACGGCGACACGCCCGCCACCGCACTAGCCGGCGCCCCCACCACCACCGCGACCGCGGCCAGCGGGGTCGGCGCCTACCCGGTCACCATCGGCACGCTCGCCGCCGCGAACTACGCCGTCACCTTCACCGACAGCACCCTCACCGTCACCGCGGCCTCCCTCGCCGCCACCCCGACCAGCGGGCAGACCAAGGTGTACGGCGCGAACCTCCCGGTCCTGGCGTACACGACCGCCGGGCTGGTGAACGGCGACACCCCGGCGGCGGTCCTGTCCGGGTTGCTGGGCAGCACCGCGACGGCGGCCAGTGTGGTCGGCACCTACGCGATCACCGGCGGCACCCTGGCCGCGAACGCGAACTACACCCTCACGATCACCCCCGGCGTCACGCTCGCCGTCACGCCGGCCCCGCTGACGGTGGCGGCGGACCCGAAGTCGAAGGTGTACGGCGCGGCCCTCCCGGCGCTGACCTTCACCACGAGCGGGCTGGTGAACGGCGACACGGCAGCTTCCGCCCTCACCGGCGCCCTCGCCACCACCGCGATCGCCGCCAGCGGGGTCGGCGCCTACCCGATCACCTGGGGCACGCTCGCCGCCGCGAACTACACCCTCAGCATCACCGACAGCAGCCTCTCCGTCACCCCGGCCGCGCTGACGGTGGTGGCGGACGCGAAGTCGAAGGTGTACGGCGCTGTGGTTCCCACGCTGACCTTCACCACGAGCGGGTTCGTGAACGGCGACACGCCCGCATCCGCGCTGACCGGCGCCCCGGCGACCACCGCGACCGCCGCCAGCGGAGTCGGCGGGTATTCGATTACCACGGGCACGCTCGCCGCCCCGAACTACGCCGTCACCTTCACCGACAACACGCTTACCGTCACCCCGGCCGCCCTGACGGTCGCGGCGGACGCGCTGTCGAAGGTGTACGGCGCCGCCCTCCCGACCCTGACGTTCACCACGAGCGGGTTCGTGAACGGCGACACGGCAGCTTCCGCGCTGACCGGCGCCCTCGCCACCACCGCGACCGCGGCCAGCGGGGTCGGCGCCTACCCGGTCACCATCGGCACGCTCGCCGCCGC
>DASPHQ010000396.1:0-4884 GCA_035629595.1 Urbifossiella sp.
CTGGTTCTTCCTGATCTTGCCGGCGAACACCTTGCCGATGGCGATCTTGCCGAGGAACTCGCTGTACATCAGGTTCGTCACCTGCACCTGCAGCGGCGCGTCCACGTCCACGTCCGGCGCCGGGATGGTGTTCAGGATGGCGTCGAACAGCGGCCGCAGGTCTTTGGGCTCCACCTTCATGTCGTTGGTGGCGATGCCGGCACGCCCGCTGGCGTAGATGACCGGGAAGTTGGCCTGCTCGTCCGACGCGCCCATCTCGATGAACAGGTCGAACACCATCGAATGCACTTCGTCGATCCGCGCGTCCGGGCGGTCGATCTTGTTGATGACCACGATCGGCTTGAGGCCGACGGCGAACGCCTTCTTGAGCACGAACCGCGTCTGCGGCAGCGGCCCCTCGGCGGCGTCCACGAGGAGGAACACGCCGTCGGCCATGCGCAGGATGCGCTCGACCTCGCCGCCGAAGTCGGCGTGGCCGGGGGTGTCGATGAGGTTCACCTTCACGTCGCCGATGCGGATGCCGCAGTTCTTGGCGAGGATGGTGATGCCGCGCTCGCGCTCCTGGTCGTTGGAGTCCATGATGAGGCCGTGCTGCCCGCCGACGAGCTTGTCCAGCTCCTCCGAGCGGAACAGGCCGGACTGGCGCAGCATCTGGTCTACGAGCGTCGTCTTGCCGTGGTCCACGTGGGCGACCACCGCGACGTTCCGAATGTCGTTCCGCTTCATGTCATCCGTCTGGGTGCTGTTGCGGGCCGAGCGGGCGGGAGAGGCGCGCCCGCGGCCGTACCATCCGTTCAGTCTACGGACCGACGGCCCGGCCGGAAGGGCACACCCCGCGTAGATTGGATGAACCATCACCAGGGCATGATTCATGGACCTGTACCTGATCCGCCACGCCGACGCCGGCGACCGCCGCCAGTGGGAGGGCGACGACGCCGAGCGGCCGCTGACCGAGCTCGGCCGCACGCAGTCCCGCGCCCTGGGAGTGGCCTTCCAGAGCCGCGGCATCGCGGTCGGGGCGATCCTCACGAGCCCGCTGACGCGCACCGTGCAGACGGCCGGGGAGTTTCATGAGGCGCTCGTCGGCAGCCCCGGCCCGACGGCGTGCGAGCTCCTCGCCCCGGGCGAGTTGCGGCGGCGGAAGCTTACGAAGTCGATTGCCGGACTGGGGTTGGACGCGGTCGCACTCGTCGGTCACGACCCGGACTTGTCGGCATACCTCGGCTGGCTGCTGGGGGTCGATTCGGACAACGTACCGCTGGAGAAGGGCGGGGTAGCGAAGGTCTCGTTCGAGGACGAGCCTGCGAAGGGCGACGGCATCCTCGGCTGGACGCTCACCCCGACGTGGTACGGTTGTTAGTCGTGTTAGGCTGTAAGGGCAGGTAGGGAAAGTGGTTCCGCCCGCCCGAGCCGCGGCGTTAATCCAACGTACTTTCGTCTAGCCGACTCAATGCGTCTACGGACCGGGGTGTCACTCCCGTAGACGCATTCCGCGCCGCGTGTGGATCACTTGACGAGCATTCCCTTCTGGGCCCACGTCCGCCACGCGGCTTCGAGCTCGGGCGCCTTCCAGCCGGCCGTTTCGAGTGCCTTCCACGGCTCGGGCGTGTCGCCGTTCTCGTCCGGGCGGAGGGCCGACACGAACCGCGGGAACCGCTCCTGCGTGGTCTTGTCGGCGCCGAACGCCAGGTAATCGACGAACGCCGTCGCCACCAGTTCGGCGTCGGGGCGGTCGTTCGCCCAGAGCTCGGCGAGGGTGGCCGGGCCGCGCCCCTTGCCGAGGACGGCGGGGCGGGCGGCGGTCTTGTAGGTGGTCATCCGCTTGCCAGTCGGACTGTCGGCCCGGAGGCTGGCAGCGCGGCCGTAGGCGGTGCTCACCCACGGCGGCAGCGGCGTACTCGGCCCGGCCTTCGACTGGAGAAACGCCGCCCCGACCGCCGGCCCGATCTCGCCGACGAGGTCCACGTCGGTCGCCTTCGGGTTCGTCTCCACGCCCGTCGCCGCGAGCGGCTCGTCGCCGCGGACCGAAACCACGACGCCGGCTTCGGACCGCTCGCCGACGACGAGGCGGAGGAAGTTGCCGTACGCCCGCCGGTCGGGGACGTGGTAGACGGTCAGCTTCCCCTTCCAGGCCTCGTCCTTGTCGGCGTACTGGAGCCCCTTGCGGGCCGTCTTTGCCGTCTTTTCCAGCCCCTCGGCGACGGCCTTCGCGCGGGCCTCGGGCAGTGGCGACACCAGGATGAGCGTCGCCGACTCGACGACGGTATAGCCCTTCAGGTCGGCCTTCTTGAGGTTCTCGACCGCGGCCGCCTTCTGCTTGTCGGACACCTCGTCGGCCGACACCACGGATGCGGCGGCGACCAGGAACAGGGCGGCGGGGAGTGCGAGGCGCGGCATGGGATCGCTCCGGCGGGGCGGAACAGGCGGCACAAAGAGTATAAGCCCACCGCCCGGCGTTCGGGTAGGATAATGGTCCGCCCCCGGAGCCCGCCATGCTGCCGCGCCTGTTTGCCTTCGCGCTCGCCGTCGCCGTCGTGACAGCCGGCGGCACCCCCGCCGCCGACCCGAAGGGGAAGCACAAGTTCCCGCCCAACCGCCTGGCGAAGGAGAGCAGCCCGTACCTCTTGCAGCACGCCCACAACCCGGTGGACTGGTATCCGTGGGGGGCGGAGGCGTTCGAGAAAGCCAAGCGCGAGGGGAAGCTGGTGTTCCTGTCGATCGGCTACAGCAGCTGCCACTGGTGTCACGTGATGGAGCGCGAGACGTTCTCGGACCCCGACATCGCCAAGCTGCTGGCCGCGAACTTCATCTGCATCAAGGTGGACCGCGAGGAGCGGCCCGACGTCGACGACATCTACATGACGGCGCTGAACGTGTCCGGCGACAGCGGCGGCTGGCCGCTGTCGATGTTCCTCACGCCCGACGGGAAACCGATCTTCGGCGGCACGTACTTCCCGCCGAAGGACAAGAAGGTGGGCGACGACGTGCAGCCGGGCTTTCCGTCGGTGCTGGCGCGGGTGCAGGAGCTGCACACGAAGGAGAAGGACGGGCTGTTCAAGCAGGCGGACCGCATCGCGGAGCTGACGAACGACGCGCTGGCGCGCGGCACGCGGTTCCAGCTCGTCGGGGCGCTGACGCGCGAGATGGTTGCCGAGACCGCGGCCGCCTACGAGTTCGACCCCGTGTACGGCGGCACCGGCTCGAACGAGCGTGACTTCAAGGGGACGAAGTTCCCCCGCGCCGCGGTGTGGGGCTTCCTGCTGCACCACGCCGCCCGCACGAAGGACGCGGCGCTCGCCGGGTCGGTGAAGCTGACACTCCGCCAGATGGCGATGGGCGGCATCTTCGACCACCTCGGCGGCGGCTTCCACCGCTACAGCACCGAGCGGACGTGGACGGTTCCGCACTTTGAGAAGATGCTCTACGACAACGCCCAGCTCGTCGAGTTGTACGCGGAGGCGTTCCGCCTCGACGCCGACCCGCTGTACCGCCGCGTCGTCGCCGACACGCTGGCGTTCGTGGCCCGCGACATGACCTCGCCGGACGGGGCGTTCTACTCCGCACTCGACGCCGACACCGACGGCGAGGAGGGGAAGCACTACGTCTGGACGGGCGAGGAGCTGGGCAAGGTGCTGGGCAACGCCTCGGACACGGAGTTCGTCAAGACCGTGTACGGCGTCGGCGCCCCGAACTTCGAGGAGAAGTACCACGTCCTCCGCTTGCCGAAGCCGCTCGCCGAAATCGCCACCGACCTGAAGATGACTGAGGTGCAGTTGCTCGAACGGCTGGCGCCGCTGCGGGCGAAGCTGCTGGAGGCGCGGGAGCGGCGGGTGAAGCCGTTCCGCGACACGAAGGTCATCACGAGCTGGAACGGCCTGATGATCGCGGGCTACGCGAAGGCCGGCGAGGTATTCCGCGAGCCCGCCCACACCACCGCCGCGGCGAAGGCCGCCGACTTCCTGTTACGAACCCTCCGCACGCCGGACGGCCGCTTGAAGCGGCTGTACGCCGCCGTCCCCGGAGAGAAAGCCGCCGCCCGCGGCAACGCCTTCCTGGAGGACTACGCATATCTGACGCACGGCCTGCTGAACCTCCATGACGCCACCAGTGAGAAGCGCTGGCTCGACGAGGCGCGGGCGCTCACCGACACGGCCGTGAAGTGGCACGCGGACGAGGCCCGCGGCGGGTTCTTCTTCACCGCCCACGACCACGAGAAGCTGTTCGCCCGCGCCAAGGACGGCTACGACGGCGCCACGCCGTCCGGGAACGGACTGATGACCCGCAACCTCATCCGGCTGGCGACCAAGACCGACGACGCGAAGTACCGCGAGACGGCCGGCAAGTCGCTGCGGACGTTTGCAGGGATGCTGCGCACCAGCCCGGGATCGGCGCCGAACACCGCCCGCGCGCTCGACCAGTGGCTCGACATCACGACGAAGGAGGCGGTCGCGATCGATCCGAAAACGCCGGCCCCGAAGGCACTGCGCGAGTCGTCCGACGTGGTGACGGCGAGCGTGAAGTTGACGCCGCTCGACGGTGCCGAGAACCGCACGTTCACGATCACGCTGAAGATCGCGGCCCCGTTCCACGTCTACTCGAATCAGGTCGGCAACGAAACGCTCGCCGGGTCGAAGACGACCGTGGCCGTGATGATCGGCGGCAAGGAGCACGTCGGCACGCAGACGTTCCCGCTCGGCGACACGGTCAAGGACGCGACCACCGGCGACTACCGCATCTACGCCGACGGCACGCGCTTCGGCGGCACCCTTCCCGCGGGCGTGGACCCGACGGCGGTAGAGTTCCGGGTGCGCGTCATCGCCTGCCGCGAGGGGCGGTGCCTCTTGCCGTCCACGCTCCGCGTGAAGCCGTGAGCGACGGGGGCAC
>DASPHQ010000397.1:0-3899 GCA_035629595.1 Urbifossiella sp.
GCATTTGCGTGGTGAGCCGCTCGACGGTGCCGTTGTCGCCGGCGGCGACGGCGGCCGTCAGCGTCAGGGCGTACCGGTCGAACTGCCGGCCGACGGTGAGGATCAACTCTTCCGCCCGCGGGTCGCGGACGGTGTCCTCGCGGCCGGGGAAGATCGGGAACAGCCCCTGGTAGCCGAGGACGTTCCACGGGTCGATGACGGCCCCGCAGTCGATGCCGCGGCGGAGCAGGCCTTCGACCTCACCGAGCAGCCGGGCAGCCTCCGCCAGGTCGCCGCGGTCGGCCGCGAAGTCGGCCTCGGTCTGCCGGAGGCGGACCTCGGTGCCAATGCGCACCGCGGGGGCGGCGATCTTTTTGGCCTGCTCGCGGGCCGCGCGCGGGTAGCCCATCGCGGCGAACAGCTGGGCCAGCCGGCGGTCCTGGAGGTGCGCCGCCCGCTGCGTGGCAATCGCCTGGTTCAGGTACTGGCGGACGCCGGCGAACGGCTGCTTCCGCTTCTCGGCCTCGTCGCGCAGCCGCTCGCCGTGAGCCCCGGGGAGGTTCGCCAGCAGCTTCTTGTAGAACCCGTCGCGGTAGCGCGCGATCCGCGGCACCAGCTTCGACAGCGTGACCGTCGAGTCGTACGTGGTCGGCCCCGTGCCGCTGACGCCGGCCCCCATAAGGATGGTGCCAGCGAGCACGGCCGACGCCTCGAACAGCCGTTCGCCGCGGTCCCCCACGGCGACGCCGGCCGCCGGGTGGACCCACGTCAGGAGGGTGTCGAGCGTCATCTGGCGAAGCACGAAGCGGCGGTAAAAGCCCTTCGCGTCGATGGTGTGCGGATCCCACTCGCCGAACAGCACGTTCGGCCGCTTGTTGATCGGGTGGAAGTGGTCGTGGGCGCGCGGGTCGTACCCGAGTTCGTCCATCCGCTCCGGGTCGAAGCAGGCTTCGTCCAGCAGCTCGGGCGCGGTCGTGGTGAGGAGCTCGAGCGCCGGGCGGAGCAGGTCGGCGTACCGGCCGGGCGCGACGCCGGCCCCCTTCAGGTAGAGCGGGACGGGGCGGACCTTTTCGTGCGGGTAGTAGTCGGTGTTCGGCCGGGTCTCCAGTACGGCGATCGGGCGGTAGCCGACGAAGTCGTTCAGCGTGCGGACGGCGCCGGCGACCAGCCGGGCAGTGTCGTCCCACGGCGCGCCCTGGCGCAGAATCACCTCGAAGCCGCGGGCCAGGAAGAACGGCGTGAACAGCTCCACGTCCGGCTGGTGGGCGAGGAGGTCGGCGTGGTGCTCGCGGTACGCCGCGGGAAGCCCCGCCGCCGCGGCGAGGACGCCGGTCGCCTGCGTGGTGTCGCGGAAGGCGGCGGCCCCGGACGCGGCGAGGTCGGCGAGTTGCTTGCCCAGCCAGTCGAAGAGGGTGAGCCACGGGGCGGCGTCGTTGTGTTCCAGCAGGAGGGCGTAGCCGTCCGCGAGCCCCTTCTGGAAGCGGGGGTCGGGGCGGCCGTCGGAGAAGTTGAGGTAGCCGAGGAGCTTGGCGGGTTCGGTCCGCCGGGCCAGCTCGGGGTAGATGCCGTCCATCCGCGGGTCGGTCCTTTCACCCGGGGGTCAACCCCGTTCCCTGATAGCATAAAACACCGCGGTCGTTTCCCCAAGCCCGGCGGCCCCCGATGCCCGACCCGTTGCGCCTCGTCTGCCTCGTCAGTGGCGGCGGCACCACGCTGCAAAACCTACTCGACCGCTCCGCCGACGGCACTCTGCCGGCCCGCGTGGTCGGCGTGGTATCCAGCCGGACGGATGCGTTCGGGGTCGAACGCGCGACGCGGGCCGGTGTGCCGGCGGTCGTGACGCCGCGGGGGGCTGGCTTCCCGGATCGAGTGTGGGAAGCCGTGCGGACCTTCACCCCCGATCTCGTCTGCTTCGCCGGGTGGCTCCATCTGCTGACGATTCCGGCGGACTTCCGCCACCGCGTGTTGAACATCCACCCGTCGCTCCTGCCGGCGTTCGGGGGCAGGGGGATGTACGGCCGCCATGTCCACGAGGCGGTGCTGGCCTACGGGGCGAAGGTGACCGGCTGCACCGTCCACTTCACCGACGACACCTATGACACTGGCCCGGTGTTGGTGCAGCGGTGCGTGCCGGTGCGGGACGGCGACACGCCGGATTCGCTGGCGGCTCGGGTGTTCACCGCCGAGTGCGAGGCGTACCCGGAGGCGATCCGGCTGATTGCCGGCGGGCGGGTGCGAATCGAGGGGCGTGTGGTGATCGGCACCGACCCAGTCGCGGACGTGATCGGCTGACGGCCCGGTCAGAAGAATACGGCGATGATGCTAAAGTAGATGATGATCCCGAGCACGTCTGACAGGGTGGCGATGAACGGACCGGACATCAGCGCCGGGTCCAAGCCGAGGGACTTGATCCCGAGCGGTAGCATGGCGCCGATCAGGGCACCCGTCAGGCAGATGCCCATCACCGCAAACGTCACCACCCAGACCAAATCCCAGAATTTCCCGACCGGCACCTTCGCCTCCACGTCCGCCGGGGTTAGCCAGTAGGTGCGGGCGACCGCGAGCACGCCGAGCGTGACGGCGAGGGCCGCCGCCATGAGCAGTTCCCGGTGGAACACGCGCAGCCAGTCTCTTGTGCGGATTTGTTCGAGGGCGAGCGCGCGGGTGACGAGCGTCGAGGCTTGCGAGCCGGCGTTCCCACCCACCGACAGGCACAGCGGGATGAACACGATCATGAACGCGAGCCCGCCGCCGGGCCGCCCGGCCCCGCCCTCGAGTTTCCCCTCGTAGTGCGCCATCACGTTGATCGTGATCATCTGCATGCCGAACAGGACCACCAGCCACTGGGCCCGGCTGAGCCACACGCGGCCGAACGCGGCGTCGAGGTAGTTCCCCTCGATCCGCCCGACGCCGGCCTGCCGCTGCAAGTCCTCCGTCGCCTCGGCCTGGACCACGTCGAGCACGTCGTCGTGGGTGACGATGCCGAGCAGGCCGAAGCGGTCGTCCACCACCGGCACCGCGATGAAGTCGTACCGCGCGAACAGCTTCGTCACCGCCTCGCGGTCCTCGTCGTAGCGGAGAGTTTCGACCTCGCTCTCCATCAGGTCGCGGATCAGGGCGTGCCGCGGGGCCAGGATCAGGTCGCGCAGCGACACCACACCGAGCAGCCGCCGCGGGGCCAGGGTGCCGTCCGGCTTCCGGGAGGCTTCGTCGAGGACGTAGACGTAATAAATCGTCTCGCGGTCGGGAGCCTGCTGGCGGAGTTGGTCGATGGCCTCGGCCGCGGTCAGGGTGCCGGGGAGCCACGCGTAGTCGGTCGTCATCATGGCGCCGACGGTGTCTGCACCATACTGTCCTAGGGTGGCGATGTCGCGGCGGTCGGCCTCGTCCACCAGCCTCAGCAGCGCCTCGTGGACGTCCGGGGGCAACCGGCGGACGAGGTCCACGCGGTCGTCGTGCGACATCTTGCCGAGGAGCTGGCCGACCTGGGGGCGCGCTTTCTCGATCATCTCGACCTGGCGCGCGGGCGGCAGGTACTCGAACACCGACGCCTGGGAGCGGATGTTGGCGTGGCTGATCGCCTCCCAGACCTGCTCGGGGGTGAACTCGTCGTCCAGCGCCTCCGCGACCGTGGCCGGGTGGAGCGACTCGCAGAACTCGCGCAGCCCGGCGTCGTTCCGCTCGTCGAGAAGCAGCCGGACTTCGGGGGTGAATAGCGGGTGCGGCATCGGCGACTCCGGGGCTACAGGTGGTTGTAGCCGACCGGCGCGCGGGAAGGGAAGAAACCCACCCGCGCCATCGGGTGGGGCTGGCAGTTCTACCGCGACGGCTGGATCGTTGCCCCGGCGCTCTCCGTGACGCGGTAGTCGCCGGTCGCCCGGTCGTAAACGATCCGCCGGGCGACGTTGCCGCTGGGGTTG
>DASPHQ010000398.1:0-3858 GCA_035629595.1 Urbifossiella sp.
GCGTTGCCGGACGTGTGGCTGCTGATCCCGGGCTACGGCGCGCAGGGCGGCACCGCCGCGGACGTGAAGGCCGGCTACCGGTCCGACGGCATCGGGGCGGTGGTGAACAGCTCGCGCGGGGTGACGTTCCCGTTCCAGCCCGACGACCCCGATTGGGAGTCGAAGGTGACCGCGGCCGCGGCGAAGGCGGCGGCGGAACTGCGGCAATAAGTGACCCCGCCGGCGAACGGCCGGCGTGAGCCGGCTGGTCGGGTTGGCAGGTGCCTGCACCAACGACCAGCCGGCTCACGCCGGCCGTTCGCCCGATCCCAACCGCCTCATGTCGCAACCGTCTCCCACCGCTGATTCCGGTGACTGCGCAGCACCGCCTCGCACACCAGCACCTCGCGGTGCCCGTCGGCGAACGTCGGGTACGGCCCCGCCTCGCCGTCGATCGCCGCGTACACGGCGCGGAACAGCTGCTTGTGCGAGTCGGGAAACCCCTCGGCGTGGCCGCCGGGGTAGTCGCTGAACCGCCGCGCCGCGGCCGACAACTGCCCGGGGTCGCGGCCGACGCTCTCGTTCGCCCGGCCGCGGTGCCCGACGTGCAGCACGTTCGGCTCCTCGCTGTCCCACGCCAGCGCCGCCTTGCTCCCGGCCAGGTCGAACCGCAGGCTGTTCTTCCGCCCCGCCGTCACCTGCGACACCGTCACGCAGCCGCGGGCGCCGCCCCGGAAGCGCAGCAGGATCGAGCCGTAATCCTCGGTCGTCACGGGCACGGGTTCGCCGCCGGCCCCCGCCGAGCCGGTGAACGTGTCGCTGCCGCCGGCCGGCTTCTGACGCACCGGGTGAACCGTGCGCAGGTCGGCGCACACGGCTTCGACTTCGAGGCCGGTGATGAAGCACACGAGGTCGAGCCAGTGGGTGCCGATGTCGGCGATGGCGCGGAGGTCGCCGCCGTGCTCGGCCAGCACCCGCCAGTTGAAGTCGGTCGGGTACAGCAGCCAATCCTGAAGGTACGAGCCGGTGACGTGCAGCACGTCGCCGAGCTCGCCGGCGCGGACGCGCTCGCGGGCGTCGAGGCAGAGCGGGTAGAAGCGGACGTTGTAGTTCACCGCCGCGACCTGCCCCGGCCGCGCCGCCGCGAGCCGCACGAGCTCCGCCGTTTCCGCGGCGGTCATCGCCAGCGGCTTCTCGACGACGACGTGCCGGCCGGCTTCGAGCACCGCCTTCGCCTGCGCGAAGTGGGCGCCGTTCGGCGTCGCCAGGTGAACGACCTCCACGGCCGGGTCGGCGAGCAGCGCGGCGAGGGATTCGTAGGCCGCCGGCACGCCGAGGGCGTCGGCCGCGGCGCGGCCCTTCGCCGGCGTGGAGCCGAGGACGCCGACGACGCGGTGGCCGAGCCGCCGCACCGCCTCGACGTGGACCGGGCCGATGAAGCCCGTGCCCGCCACCGCCACGCCGCGCGGTCTCATCGATTTCTCCCCCGATCCCGACTGGATTCCCGGACCGGCGGCGTCGATACTGACGGTTGAAGCGAGCCGGTGTCGGTGAGGATACGGGAGGGCGACCGATGCGGAACCTGCGACGGCTGGCGTGGGCGGCGGTGGCGGCGCTGGCGGCCGCGGCCCCGGCGTCGGCCCAGATGCGCGGCGGCACGACCGCCCCCACTGGCACCGCGCCGACCGCCACCGGCGGGAACCTCGGCACCTTCCAGAACGCGCCCGCGAACACCGCCACCACCCTGAACACCGCGGGCTCGACCGGGACTGACACGGGGACGGGGAGCAGCACCGGCTCGACGGGGACGCAGTTTCAGCTGCCGCAGGTCGAGAAGGCGCCGCCGATCAGTGCGCCCTCGACCTACGGGAAGAATCCCGCGTCGATCCAGTCGTCGAACTTCCTCGGGCCGTCGTTCGCGAACCCCTACGCCTCGGGCATCCTGGCCAACACCCGCTCCGGCACGTTCACCCCCGGCGGGTTCGGCGACCCCACGTTCGGCAAGGCCGCGGCCGCGAAGGCCGGCGGCACCGGGGCGACGTTCGCGGCCGACCCGGGCGGCCAGATCGTGCAGCTGCCGCGGCAGATCGCGTACACGGCGCAGCTGAAGTTCACGCCGCCGACGATCCCCGCGCCGCGGCTCCAGGCCGACCTCCGCGGCCTCATCGACCGCGCCGGTCTGACGGTGCCGGCGGGGAGCGTGCAGGTGCTGGTGGGCGACGGCAACGCGGTCGTCCTCCGCGGCACCGTCCGCGACGACGACGAGGCCCGGCTGGTGATGGGGGTGGTCCGGTTGACCCCGGGCGTCAGCCGCATCACGAACGAGCTGAACTACCCGCGCTAGTGTCACCCCCGGGCTCGGCCGGCGCCTCCGGGTGGGTGCCGGCGCGGATCGGCCGCCGGCCGCGGTACGCCACCGCCGCCGCGACCAGCCCGAACACCACCCACACCCACGGCCGCTCCGCGACCCAGCGCACGCCGCGCGGCCACGCCACCTCGTCCACCGTCAGCGTCATCCCGTCGGCCCAGTCGTCCAGCCGGATGTAGGTCGCGTCCACCTCCGCGACCCCGGTCGTCGCGTCGACCGGGTGCCACGCCGCGTCGCGCGCCACCTCTGCCCAGCGGTGCGGGCCGAACCCCGGCGGGTCGTCGCTGGCGTACGCCAGGCCGTCCACCTCGCGCGCCGGCAGCCCCTCCGCCCGCGCCAGCGCCACGAACAGCAGCGCGAACGACTGGCAGTTCCCGCGCCGCGTCCCCAGCAGCTCGAACAGCTCCGGCGTCTCGGTCAACTCGTACCGGACGTGTGCGTGGACGAACCGCACCAGCCGCTCGACCTTCTCCGCCGGCGTCCGCGCCGAACCCACCGCCCGCCGCGCCAACTCGACCACCTTCGGGTGCCGGTGCGGGAACCGCGGCGTCTCCGCCAGCGCAGCCCGCGCGTCGTCGTCGGTCGCCGGCTGCGCGGCGCCTTCCCCCTTGCCGAGGCGACACGTCCACACGCCGTCGGCGCGCGGCTCGACCGTCTGGCCGGGGCCGGAGCGCAACCCCGTGCCGGAGTACCCGCGCAACGTCACCCGCAGCCACGGGTGCGGCCCGCGTCCGAGCGGCCGGTCCGCCGGCACGAGACTCGATGCCGGCAGTTCCGGCTCGTCCAGCGCCCGCGCCGGGTCCGGCGGCTCGGCCCGGTACTCGGCGCCGTCCGGGAACACGATTCTGACCACCCGTCGGGCCTCCGGGTCGAACCGGGTGACCGCGACCCGGCCGCGGGCGCCCAGAGTCTCGTACTCGACGGCTCCCCCGACGCGGCCGAGTGAGCGGTGGGTGACCGGCTCCGTCCGCGCCTCGGCCCAGACGAGGTCGGTCGCGGCGAGGGTGTCGCCGGCCGGCGGGTTCCGGCGGAGCCACGGTTCGTCGCGACACAGGTCGCGGAGGGTGAACCCGGTGACCGCGGACGGGAAGCGGTGCGCCTCGCCGGACTGGCTGACGACGGTGTCGTACCCGGCGGCGGTCCGCTCGACGGTGACGGACCGCGCGGCGGCGCGACCGAACTCACAGTAGGTGGCGAGGCGGAGGGCGAACGGCGGGCGGGCGTCGAACTCGGCGCGGAAGGTGGTCTGCGTAGGGCCGGGGATCGAGTCGCGGTGGTAGCGGGCGTGCATCTCGAACGTGTAGAGGTAGTGGGCGTCGGCCCCCGCGCCGCGGAGGGACAGTGAGTCGGTGAGGGTGCCGACGCGGCGGCCCTTCGCGTAGTAACCGAAGTGGGTGTCGCCGAGTTTCGGGGCGAAGTCGTCGGCCGCGGCCGGGGCGGCGCACAGCAGCAGGGCGAGAACGGCCGGGCGCATCGGGCGGCCCCACATTTCGTGTCAGAACTTCCGCCCG
>DASPHQ010000399.1:0-6892 GCA_035629595.1 Urbifossiella sp.
CCGACAAGGAGAAGGAGACGCTGACGAAGTTCCTGGAGGCCGAGCCGATGCCGTGGACCCACTGGTGGGCCGGCGGCGACGGCGACATCCTGAAGACGTTCCGGGTGCGGGCGTACCCGACGCTGTACCTGATCGACGCCCGCGGGGTGATCCGCAAGAAGTGGCTCGGCGCCCCGGACAACGCGGTGCTCGACCGCGAGATCGACGCGCTGGTCCGCGAGGCCGGGCGGACGAACTAGTTTCGCAGCCGCTCGCGGCGGTGCAGCGCTTGCACCGCCGCGAGCGGCGGACCCTTCGGCTATACTGCCTGCATGGACGCGCCGCTGGTGTTCGACGCGGTGCCGGTGCCGACCGCGGCCGGCGCCCCGCTGGCGGTCGAGCTCGTCCCCGCCCCCGACCCGTGGGCCGTCGCCCGCCGGCTGGCGCACCTCCAGCATCTCATCTTCTTCGACTCGGCCGAAACCCACCCCGACCGCGGGCGCTACTCCTACGTCGCCGCCGGACCGCGTTATGGCCTTCTGGCTAGGTCGTGGCACAAGATGCCGGAAGTGCTACGCCGTTTGAACAGGCGGACCATCCCCGACCTCCCCCCCTTTCAAGGTGGTTTTGCCGGCCTATTCGGGTACGGAATCGGTCGCCAGTTCGAGAACATCCCGGCGCCGCGGTTCGACGAGTTCGAGTGTCCAGAACTGCTGGTCTGGTTCTACAGCTGGGTCATTTCGTTCGACCACCAGACCGGCCGGGCCTGGCTCGTGGCGTCGGACTTTCTTGGTCCGGACGCGGTCATGGCGGACGGGACGACGCGCACACCCCCGAGTTATGCAGCTCGGTCGATCAAGCACGTTCTCGAAGAACTCGACACGCCCCACGGCGAATGGATGTGGCCTCGCCCCTACGGCACCTCGGTAACAACTCTCGGCCTCGCGCCCCAATACCCGCTGCCGGGGTTCCCCGGCGTCACCAGCAACTTCAGCCGCGACGGCTACATCGAGGCCGTCGCCCGCGCCGTCGAGTACGTCCACGCCGGCGACTGCTTCCAGGTGAACCTCAGCCAGCGGCTCCTCGCGCCGCTCCGCGAACACCCGCTCGACCTGTACGGCCGACTCCGCACGCTCAACCCCGCACCGTTCGCCGGGTACTTCGACCTCGGCGACTTCCAGCTCCTCAGCGCGTCGCCGGAACGGTTCTTGCGGTGCCACCCGGACGGGTCCGTCGAGACGCGGCCGATCAAGGGCACCCGCCCCCGCGGCCGCACCCCGGAGGAGGACGCCGCCCAACTCCGCGACCTCGTCGCCAACCCGAAGGACCGGGCCGAGAACGTCATGATCGTGGACCTCCTCCGCAACGACCTCGGCCGCGTCTGCGAGTTCGGCTCCGTCACCGTGCCGCGGGTGTGCGAGCCGGAGACGTTCCGCTTCGTCCACCACCTCGTCTCGGAGGTGCGCGGCAAGTTGCGCCCCGGCACGGGGCCGTTCGACCTGTTGGCGGCGGCGTTCCCCGGCGGCTCCGTGACGGGGGCGCCGAAGGTGCGGGCGATGGAGATCATCGCGGAGCTGGAGCCGACGGCGCGGGGGCCGTACTGCGGGGCGCTGGGGTGGGTCGGGTTCGACGGGGCGATGGACACCAATATCCTGATCCGGACGTTCACCGCCGGCCGCGGCTGGGTGCAGTTCCCAGTCGGCGGCGGCGTCGTGGCCGACTCCGACCCGCGCCGCGAGTACGACGAAACGCTGCACAAGGCCGCGGGGCTCTTGAAGGCGCTGAACCCCCCATGATTCTGGAAGGGCTCGTTACGACCCGCGCCGCCGACGGCTCGCCGCACCTGGCCCCGATGGGTCCGCGGGTGGCGGCCGACTTCGCCCGCCTCACCCTCCGCCCGTTCCCGACGTCCGGCACCTACCGCAACCTCCTCGCGCACCCCGAAGGCGTCCTCCACGTGACCGACGACGCCCTCCTCATCGCCCGCGCCGCCCTCGGCGCCGCCGAACTGCCGCCGGTCCGGTCCGCCGCGAAGGTGAGCGGCTTCGTCCTCGCCGACTGCTGCCGGCACTACGAGTTCGTGGTGAACAGCATCGACAGCAGCGGCGAGCGGGTGACGATCGAGGCCGAGGTGGTACACGCGGAACGGCACCGCGACTTCTGGGGCTTCAACCGGGCGAAGCACGCGGTCGTGGAAGCGGCGATCCTGGCGACGCGGCTGCATCTGCTGCCGCGCGACGAGGTGGCGGCGGAGTTCAAGAAGCTGCGGGTGATTGTCGGCAAGACGGGCGGCCCGGCCGAGCACGCGGCGATGGACTTCCTCGAAGCGCGGCTCGCGGAGGCGGCCCCATGACGCGGGTGACCGCCCCGAGCCGGCTCCACTTCGGCCTGTTCCACGTCCCCGCCGCGGCCGACCCCGCCCCGGGCCGGGCGTTCGGCGGCGTCGGCCTCCTCATCGACCAGCCCGGCGTCGTCGTGTCCGCCCGCCCGGCCGACGCGTGGCAGTTCGAGGGGCCGCTCGCCAGCCGGGCGCAGGTGTTCGCGCACCGCTTCCTCGCCGGCCGACCCGACGCGCGGCCGCTCCAGGTGCTCGTCGAACGCGCCCCGCCCGAGCACGTCGGCCTCGGCGTCGGCACGCAACTCGGCCTCGCGGTGGCGAAGGTGCTGGCCGTCGAGGCCGGCGAACCCGACCTGACGGCCCCGGAGCTGGCGGTGCGCGTCGGCCGCGGCGAGCGGTCGGCGATCGGCGTCCACGGGTTCGACCGCGGCGGGCTGATCGTCGAGCCGGGGAAGGCGCCGGGCGAGGCGGTGTCGCCGCTGCTGACGCGGGTGCTGCTGCCGGACGCCTGGCGGGTGGTGGTGCTGCGGCCGACCGTCGGCGCGGCCTGGCACGGCGGCCGGGAGCGCGAGGCGTTCGCGGCTGCGGCCCCGCGCCCCGATGGCCTCACCGACACGCTGTGCCGGATCGCGCTGCTGGGGATGCTGCCGGCGGCGGTGGGCGGCGACCTGGCCGGGTTCGGCGACGCGGTGTACGAGTTCAACCGCCGGGCGGGGGAGCCGTTCGCCGCGGCGCAGGGCGGCGCCTACGCCGACCCGGCGGTGGCGGCGCTGGTGGACGCGGTGCGCGGCCGGGGGGTGAAGGGCGTGGGGCAGAGTTCGTGGGGGCCGTCGGTGTTCGCGGTGGTCGGCTCGGCAGACGAGGCGGCACAACTGGTAACGGCACTGCCCGGCGGCGTCCGCGGCTGGGTGGCGCGGGCGTCCGCCGGGCATGTGGTGGAGCGCGGTTGAAAGCCCGGGGACGTTCGTCCCCGGGCTTCATTCCGCCCGTCAGGTGATGTCCGTGGTGCGGCGGCCGAAGATCATCGACACGACGGCCAGGATCAGGAACACGACGAGGAGCAGCCGGCCGATCCAGGCGGCCTCGCCGGCGATGCCGCCGAACCCGAACAGCGCCGCGACCAGCGCGATGACGAAGAACAGAATCGCCAGGCGTGCCATGAGTTGCCTCCTGTGGGTGAACCGTCGGCTGTGCTGGTGCACGTCGCGTACCCAACCCGCGCCGCCCGCGCGGAATTCGCCCGGCATTGGTACAATCAGCCGCACGCGACCGCCCCGGAGCCGTGATGTCTGAGCCGGAAACTCTCCCGCCGGCCCCACTGTCGCGCGCCGACATCGCCTTCGCAGGGCTTGTCGCAGGCCTCTTCTTTTTCTTCGCCGCCGTCGCCGGGTCGTTCGTCGCCCGCAACTCGGACGTGTGGCTCCACCTCGCCGCCGGCCGGCTCGTCGCGGCCGGCGACTTCCCCTTCGGCACCGACCCGTTCGCGACCGGCCGGCCGTGGGCCAACCACGCTTGGCTGTTCGACCTCGGCCTCTACCTCACCTACACCCACCTCGGCCCCGCCGCGGTCGGCGCGCTCAAGGCCGCCGCCGTGGCGCTCACCGCCGGGTTCATGCTCGTCGTCGGGCGTGGTCGAAAGCCGGCGTGGCTCGCGGCCGGGTGCGTCATGCTCGCCGTCACGGCGATGGCGCCGCGGCTGCTGCTGCAACCGGCGGTGGTGTCGTTCCTGCTGCTGGCGGCGTGCCTATGGTGCCTCACCGCCGGCGGACGCGCGCTGCGGGCCGTGCCGGTGTTCGTCGCCGTGTGGGTGAACGCCGACGGCTGGTTCTTCCTCGGCCCGCTGCTGCTCGGCCTGTTCGCCGTGGGGAGACGGCTCGAACCGGTCCGCCCCGAGCCGTGGCCACGGTGGCTGGTGCCGGCCACGCTCGCGGCGTGCCTGCTGAGCCCGAACCACGTCAGGGCGCTGACGCTGCCGACGGAGCTGTCGCCGGCCGCGTGGGGCTTCGCCGACGACCCGCGGCTGGCGTGGCTGTTCGCGTCGCCGTGGACGCTCGACGCGCTCCGTGGCTTCAGCCTCGCGGCGATGGCGTTCTTCGCGCTGCTGGCGCTCGGGGCGGCGTCGTTCGTGCGGAACCCGCGGGCGTTGCGCAGCTGGCGCGGGCCGGTGTGGCTGCTGTTCGCCGCGCTCGCCGCGTGGCAGGCCCGGCTGATCCCGTTCTTCGCCGTCGTCGCCGGGCCGGTCGCGGCGTTGAACCTCGGCGAAGTCGTGTCGCCCCGGCCGCGGCTCGGGCGCGTCGTCGTGCTGTTGGCCGCGGCCGCGCTCGTCGGGCTCGGCTGGTACGGGAAGCTGACCGGCTTCCCCGTCCGCGACCGCGGCGCCGCCTGGGGAATCCACGCCGACCCGACGCTCGAACACACCGCGCGCGGCCTCGCCGAGGCGCGTGCGGCCGGCCAGTTCCCCGCTGACGCGGCCGTGTTCACGTCGCACCCCGATGTCGGCCACTACCTCGCGTGGTTCGCCCCGGGCGAGCGCGCGTCCATCGACTCGCGGCTCACCCTGTTCGCGGCCGACGAGTACCGCGTGCTGTCCGGGCCGCCCGACCCGGCCGTGCTCGCGCGGCGCGGGTTCGCCGCCGTCGTCGTCTACGACCCCGACCCACAGCGGATGACGGCCGCGTTGCGCGAGGTGGTGGCGCGGTGGGACGTGGTGCGCGTCACCGGCGGCGCCGTGCTTGCGGTGCGGAAGGGGACGGCGGCGGCGCGGTTCGACCCGGAGCGCGCCGCGTTCGGCCCGTCGGCTGCCGTCGAGGCCGGCCCGGCGGCGCTGGCCGAACCGTCCCCGTGGTGGGACGTGCGCCGCGGCACCGGCCGCCGCGGGTCGTGGGAGGCCGACGCGGGGAGCGTTTACCTTCGCCTGATCCCCGACGGCAACCGTTCGCCGGCGCTGCCGCTGCTGGCGCTGCGGGCCGGCCGCCGCGGGGTCGAACTCGACGCGGCCGACCCGGTCGCGTGGCTCGTCGTCGCCCGCGCGGCGCTGGCGCTGGACGCGCGGACGTGGGAGCGCGACGCCGGCGAGCCGATGACGCCGCTGGCGTTCGTCCGCCATGCGATCGCGGCCGGGGCGCTGGTGCAGGCGGCGCGGCTGAACCCCGACTCGGCCGCGGCGCACGAGTCGCTGGCCGCGCTGTACGGCCGTAGGGGGTTCGTGGATTTGGCCTACCGACACGCCGCCGCGGCCCGCCGCCTCCCCGGTCGGAGCGGGGCCGTCGAGGACGCGGTCGAACAGGCCGAGAAGATGCTGCAGGACGCCGAGAACCGCTTCCTCGTGCGCACCGTCGGCATGACCGGCGACCCGCTGGGGCGCGCCCGCACCGCCGCCGAACTCGGCCTGCCGCAGCGCGCCATCGACGCGCTGCTGGCGTCGCACCCCGACCTGTACGGCGTCGACGGGCTGTCGCTGCTGGCCGACCTGCTGATTCAAACCGGCCAGTTGCCGGAGGCGCGGGTGCTGCTCGGCCGGGCGGAGCTGCGCGGGTCGGACGCGCTCGGCCTGTTCACGCTGCCGGGGCGGCCGGCGGCGGGGGCGGCGCCGTGGGTGTACCGCTTCCCGGCGCGCGACTGGTACGACCTGTGCGCGTCCGCCGCCGCCGGCCGCTACCCCGAGGCCGCGGCGGCGGCGGAGCGGATCGGCGCGTGGCTGGAATTCGAGGAGCGGCAGCTCACGCCGGTGGTGATGCGGCTGTTGTCGGCGCAGGGGGCGCGGTTCACCACGCTGGGCGCGGCGTGGGCCGGGCCGGCGGGCGTCGGCTGGCTGCCGACGGTGGGCGCCGCGGCCCGCGACGGCCAGCGCGTGGCCGCGTTCTACGCGCAGGTGCGGTTCCTGTCGGTGGCGCGCGCCGACCTGTCGGTGCTGGTCGGCGTGCTGGAGCTGGAGCGCGGCAACCCGGCCGGCGCCGCCGCGCGGTTCCGCGCCGCGCGGGCGGTGTACGCCGCGGCCGACGCGGCGCCGGCGCGGCCCGGCGAGGCGCTGGCGCGGCGGTATTTGGAGGCGCTCGACCGGCACCGGTAGCCGGCGCGGGCGTACAACATCACCACGAGTTACCGCCCGACGTGGAGCCTTCGATGCCGGTTTACGCGATCGTGTTCGGCGCCGCCCTGTCCGTCCTCGGGCTGGTCGCGTACTTCGACCCGGCCCCGCTCGGCGTCGGCAAGGACGGTCAACCGGCCACACCCGGCCACCCGTCGGCGATGGCCCCACTCGCCACCGGCGCCCTTCTCGTCGTCGCCGGGCTGATCTCGCTCGCCGCCCCGGGGGCGCGGAAGCACGCCATGCACGCGGCCGCGCTGGTCGCGCTGCTGGGCGTGATCGGCGGCGTGGTGCCGGCCGCGCTCCGGAGCTTCGCCGTCGAGCAGGTGGCGGTGAAGGTCGGCCTCGGCATGACGGCGCTGTCGGCGGTGTTCCTGTTCCTGTGCGTCCGCACGTTCGTCGCCGCCCGCAAGGCCCGACAGGCGACCCCGGGCGCGTGACGACGCTCGTCAGTTCGACCGGTGGACTTGGTTCCAGGCGAGAGGGGG
>DASPHQ010000400.1:0-4594 GCA_035629595.1 Urbifossiella sp.
GACGGCTCGACGTACAGCCGGCCGTGGGCGTCGGTGCTCGCGGCCGCGGGCGCGAGCGTCACGTCGGCCGGCACCAGTCCGCTGGTGAGGGCGAGGCGGAGGGCGTCGGCGTCGGGGAACAGCAGGATCATGCGACGGGGCTAACCGGGGTTGCTGGACTTCTGCCGCTGCGGGTGTTCCGGCTCCGCGGCTGGACCCGCCGGGGCGCGCTCGGGCTCGCGCTCGATGATGATCTCGCCGAGGTCTTCGGCTTGAACCCCTTTGCCGACCAGCTTCTCGACGAGCGTGCGGTGCAGCTGCTCGTGCTCCATCGGCAGGGCGTCGGGGTCGGAGTCGAGCTTCACGATGATGTTCTGCTTCCCCGTGGCCGGGTCGCGGCGGAGCATCACGGTCATGGTGGCCACGGCGAACTCCGGGTCAGGACGGCTTGGCGGGGTCGGGCACGGCCGGGCCGGGGGCGCCGACGTCGGCCGGGTACTTCGCCCGCAACTCGGCCACGATCTCGGCCACCCGCTCGCCCTCGATCGTCTTCTTCTCCAGCAGCTCGTTACGTACCCGCACCAGGTCGTCCTTGTGCTTGGTGAGGATCGCCGCGGCGCGGGCCTGGCACTGCACGATGAGGGTGTTCACCTGCCGGTCGATGGCCTCGGCCTGCGACGCGGACAGCACCTCGCGGCGGCCGTCCTTGTCGCGGAAGGTGCGGAGCGGGGCGGCGAGGCCGCTCATGCCGAGCGTGTCCACGAACACGCTCGCCAGCTCGGTGGCGCGGGCCAGGTCGGAGCGCGGGTTGCCGAACCCGCTCGCCCCCGTGGACACGTCGCCGAGGACGAGCCGCTCCGCCTCGATGCCGCCGTAGAGGACGGCGAGGATGTCGAGGAGTTCGTTCCGGCTGTGGCCGATGCGGCGCTTGTCGTGCTTGAACGCGGTGAAGAACGGCGCCCACGGCATGTCGCTCTGGATCGTCACCTTCTCCGGCGGCGGGTGGTTCGGGCAGAAGATCGCGCACACGAAGTGCCCGGCCTCGTGCGTGGCGACCATCAGTGCGTCGTTGTCGGCGAGTTCGACCTTGTCCTCGAACTCGGTCAGCGCCCGCTCGATCACCTTCGGGGTGGTGTCGCCGCCGATCTCGTCCCGCATCCGCAGCCGGGCGACGGCGCGGCACAGGGCGTTGAGGTGGTCGCCGCTGAACGGCGTGCCGGTCGGCGTCATGTAGTTGTCGCCGGTGCGGCGGACGGCGTACTCGAGCGCCTCGTCGGTCATCTTCAGCCGCATCTTGCGGTCGTAGATGGCGAGGATGTCCTTGCGGTCGGCGTCGTCGGGGTAGGGGATGTGCAGGTGGAACTCGAACCGCCCGGGGCGGAGCAGCGCGGGGTCGAGGCTCTCGACGAAGTTCGTGGTGCCGACGACGAACACGAGTTCGTCCTTGTGGAAGCCGTCCATCTCGGTGAGGAGCTGGTTCACCATCGAGTGCTCGACGCCGCTGCCGGTGTAGGTGCCGCGGGCGGTGGCGAACGAGTCGAGCTCGTCGAACACGATGATCGACGGGGCCGACTGCCGGGCCTTGTGGAACACCTGCCGAAGTTGCTCCTCGCTCTCGCCGACCCACTTGCTCTTGAGCTCCGGCCCCGACACGATGGTGACGGCGGCGCCGATGCTCGCGGCGACGGCCTTGGCGAAGTACGTCTTTCCCGTGCCGGGCGGCCCCCAGAAGATCATGCCGCGCGGGATCAGTTCCTCGAGCCGGGCCACGTCGTCCAGGTCGGTGGCGGCGTCGCGCTTGCGGAGCACGTCGAGGATTTCCGCCTTCAGCCGCTGCTTCACCTTGGCGTACCCGCCGATGTCGGCGTCGAGCTCCACGGTGGGGATTTCCATCTCGGCGCCGAGCGTCGCCTGCCGGAGTTGGGCGTAGGCCCGCTTCGGGTCGGCGGGAAAATCCTCGCCGTCGAGGGTGGACAGGAGTTTGCGGAGGCGGACGGCGTTCACCCCGGACACGTACTTGTACAGCTGCAGCGGGGAGAACCGCTGGCCGAGCTTGCGCGACTCCTTCTGCGTGACGAGGTGTTTCAACTTCGTCCGCCCGACGCCCAGAATGCTGAGCCGGTGCGGGAACAGGTTCTCGATCACCCGCGGGAGTGGGAACGACGGGTCCTTGAACCCGAGCCACACCAGTTCCGGGTTCTCGTACAGCAGCGGGATCACCTCCCGCGCCTCGCCCGTCAGCCCGCCCTGGCTCGTCGTCAGGAGGTCGAGGTGCGGCAGCACGACGACGCGGCGCTCGACGGCCCCGCGGACGGCGTCGCGGAGTTGGCCGATCATCGTCCCGATGAGCCCCTGTTGAACCGCACCCGGGGCCGCGCCGTCGCGGGTCCGGCCGTCGAGGTACAGGCACTGGAGCTTGGCTTCCTTGAGCCGCGCCCGCAGGTTCATGAAGAGGTACGGGGCGAGCTCCTTGTCGCACTCGACGAGCACCGGCAGCCCCCGGACGATCCGCCCGGCCACCTCCGCCATCTCCTGCGCGTACGCCGCCTCCACCGCCTGGTCGGCGGAGAGGTCTTTCGGCAGGAGGTTCTCGACGAGGTTCATCGTTGGGTCGCGTCGGGTACGGGTTAGACTTCGATCGTGATCGTCAGCGACCCGCTCGCGGCGTCCTCGCTGATCTCCTTGACGGTGCCGAGCTGCTTGGCCTTCTCCTTGAGCGCGTCGCGGGTCACCTTGTTGACCACGTCCGCGACCTCGGGCTGAAGCTCCTGGAGCTTCTTCTCCAGCCGGTCGGTCGCCTGCTTCTGGAGGGCCGACTGCTCCTTGTCGAACTGCTTGTCGAGTTCCTGCTTCAGCTGCTCGCGGACGCGGTCGCGGAGGCTGCCCTCGTTCGGCCCCACGTCGTTGAACCCGGTGGCGTTCCGCTCCGCCTCCTGCGCCACCGTCGCCTCCGACTCGGCCTTCACCGTCACCGCGCCGGTACACGGGTCCACGGTCACGGTCGTGGACCCGTCCTGCCGCACGAGTGTGCCGTCGGGCTGCTCCTCGAAGCCGCGGTCCTTCAGCTCCTGGCGCAGAAGGGTAGCCATGTCCTCGGGCGGGAGGATGTCGAGGAGTTCGAGCGTGGTGCCGATCTCGTCGCCGGCCTTGAGGTGGCGCGTCTCGGACTCCTTCACGCTGATCCGGTAGGCACGGCTCACGGCTAAGTCCTCAGGGGCTCGATCGCCTCGACCGCGGCGCGGGCGCGGGCGGCCACCCGGTCGCCGTCGGCCGCCTCCCAGTCCTGCTTCCACAGCTGGCTCGCGGCGTACCCGTCGTCGAAGTAGCCGACCGCCCGGTACTTCTCCTGCCACCCGGCGAGCACCGCCATCTGCCGCGGCAGGGCCACCGACGCGCGCTGGGTGTCGAGCCGATCCGCCAGCCGCGCGGGGCCGGGGCCAGCGAGGCCGCTGGTCCAGAACGCCGGCGACAACTCGGCGTGGAACAGGGCGGCGTTCGCGGCCAGGACAAACCGCGCCAGGTCCGGGCGGCCTGCCGCGTCGGCTGCGGCGAGGAACGCCGCGAGTCCGGCCGCCTCCGCCCGACCCTGCTGCCGCATCCGCCGCCAGTCAGTCACCTGCCCCTTCGCCCGCTCGGAGCGGAGCCAGCGCTGCGTCAGCTGCGGTTGCAGGCACTCCAGTATCAGCGCCCGCTCGCCGACGAACAGCGGCCCGAAATCGGGCGGCGCCGGCTCGGCCTCGTCCGCGAGGTCAGCCGCCGCGCCGACCCACGCCAGGCGGTTCGACCGGAACGCCTCCTTCTTTCGCAGCACGGCCGCCACCTCGGGGTCCACGCGGCAGGCGTCGAAGGCGAGCCAGAAGAACAGTTCGTCGCCGGCGGTGAGTTCGTCGGGCGGGGCGTCCCACGTGGCGCGAGCGTCGTGGACCTTCTCGGCCGTGGCCCACATCAGGAACTCGACGACGTGCGGCGAGAACGTCAGCGTCCGCTCGTCGAGGGGGGTGCGGTCCCACGCCCGGCCGGTCGTCGGAAGGCCGGCGCGGAGGCAGCGGTCGTTCCGCCAGCCGCCGGCGCGGACCAGGACAAGCACGCACGCCTTCGACAAACTGTCCTTCACCAGCTCGACGGCGTTGCGGCTCAGACACGCGGGCCGGGCGTGCGCCTGCCGGAGGAGCTTGTAGCCGTCTTCCGCGGGGAACCGGCCGAGGCAGAACCGCAGCACCCGGACCAGGTCGGCCTCGAACTTCGACACGGGGCGCGGGCCGTCGGCCTCGCGGGGCGGGGGGGCGGTCCCGGTCATGACGCGGCTTCCGCGGCGGGCGTGCGACGCCACCCTTTCCAGAGGGCCGCGGCCGCGCCGGCGGGGAAGCCGTTCACGACCACCTCGCCGCCGCGGACGCGGATTTCCAGCGTGTTCCGCTTCCGCCACTGGTCGTCGAAGCGGTAGCGGTCGGTGAGGAAGTGGACGCCCTGGTTGCGCGAGCCGATCCAGCGCCGCGCGGTCTCGGGCTGGTCGCGGAGGTAGGGGCCGTCCACGAGGATGTCGGTGCGGGCGAGCAGGTCGGTGGCGTCCGGGCGGCGGCGGAGCTGGTCGAGGGAAAAACCGCTGAACACCATC
>DASPHQ010000401.1:0-3980 GCA_035629595.1 Urbifossiella sp.
CACCGCCGAGTTCAGCGCCGACAGCCGCACGCTGGTCACCACCGCATCGCCCGAGAGGACCGGCTTCGGCGGCCCGCCGGGGTGGGTGCTGTTCTGGGACGTCGCCACCTCCCGAATGCTCGGCGAGCCGGTGGCGTTCGAGCAGCGGCCGTACCCCGTCGGCTTCGACGCCACCGGCGAGACGGTGTTCGCCGAACGGTGGTTGTGCGACGTGAAGACCCGCGAGAAGAAGCCCCTCGAAGCCCAGAACGCGGTCCCGGGCAAGCGGGCGGTCGCGCACATGCTCTGGGGGTTGAAGTCCCCGTACCCGCGGCTCCGGAACGGGCAGACCGGCGAGCCGGAGCGGGTCACGCTCCCGGCGGGGAACGTGGCGGGCGCCGTGATCTCGCCGGACGGACGCCGGCTGCTGACGACGCACCGGGACGGCCTCGCGCGACTGTGGGACGCGGCCACCGGGGCGGCTCTCGGGCCGCCGTTCCAACCGGAAGGGGGTCCGTACTCCCAAAGCCCCGACGGGAGCTACGTGCTGTTCACCTCGTCGTCGACGAAGATGCAGATCTGGAACCCCGTCGCGGGCCGCCAGTGCGGGGAAACGCTCCCGGACGGGTCGAAGGGGTCGTTCAACGGGAGGTTCAGCCCCGACGGCGCGGTGCTGGCCACGCGCTGGAACTGGACGGCTCACCTCTGGGACAGCGCGTCGGGTCAGCTGCTCGGCCCGCCGATCAAGCTCGCGTCCACCGCAGGGGTGGGGCCGGTGTTCAGCCCCGACGGGCGGAGCATTTTCGTGGAGGGGAGCGGGGTGGGGCGCTGGCGGGTGCCGCCGCCGGCGGCCGACGACCCCGTGCGGCTGCGACTGTCGGTCGAGGTCCGCACCGGTCTGGAGGTCGACGAGAACGGGGGGCTGCGGAAGCTGAGCCGGGCGCAGTGGCTCGACCGCAAGACCCGCCTCGGCCAACTCGGCGGCCCCTGCGACGTCACCGATTGATGCCGGATCGGGTGGGATTCGTCGCCGTCGGCCACAAGTTCCGGCCGAGCAAGGACTCGCGCCGTTCCCGGCCCGGCGGCGTCGTTCCAACAGTGATTCTTCCAGACGACTCAATGCTTCTGGGACGGGGTCCCCCCCCTCGGCTGGAACCAATTATCCCCGTCCGAACGACCCGGAGTGGCGGGAACCGGCTATCATGGACCGCGAGGCCGACCCCAGCCACCGAACGAGGGCACGTCATGCGTTGTCTCGCCGCCCTTCTGGTCGTTCCGATTCTCGCCCCGTGGGCCGCCGGCGACGAGCGGCCGCGCCCGATCCCGGACCAGGTGGTGAGAGCCTGGGAGGCGGACGCGGGCGCGCGGCACGGCCGGTCGGCCGCGCTGCGGCTGTTCGGACCGCCGGCCAACGACCCGTTCGAGGTGAAAGCCGCGAAGGCCGGCGAGCTGCCCACCTTCGTCGTGACCTACAAGGATCTGCCGGGGCCGGGGCGGAAGCGGGTGCTCGCCGACCTGCGCACGGTGCCGGCCCCGGACGTGCCGTTCGCGCTGTACGTGTACGAGTGGGCGGCCGGCGGGCGGCTCCAACAGGTGAACCGCTTCCCCACCGTCGAGTCGCTCAACTGCTCGTGCGCCCACGTCTCGGAAGTCGATGTCGCCGCCCTCACGGAGCTGCGGAACCTGCGCTCCCTCGACCTGTCCCTCACGCAGATCACCTGGGGCGCCCCGTCAGCACTGACGGGGTTCCCGAAGCTGATCGACCTCAACCTCTGCGGCACCCTGCTGCACGACCGGACGACGGACCTGATCGTCGAGAAGCTGCCCCGGCTCCAGGCGCTGAACATCAACGACACGCCGGTCACGGACGTGGGCCTGCGGACGCTGGCGGGGCACAAGGACCTGCGGCACCTGCACCTCCGCGGGACGAAGGTCACCGACGTGGGGCTGACGGCGTTGTCCCCGATGGGCCTCCGCACGCTGGACCTCGGCTCGACGCGCGTGACGGACGCCGGCCTGAAGCACCTCGGCGGCCTGACGAGCCTGGAGGCGCTGATGCTGTACCGCACCGGCGTGACCGACCGGGGCGTGGCCGAACTCGCCGGCCTCACCCGGCTGCAGCACCTGAACCTCAACGTCACCGGCGGCATCGGCGACGCGGGGCTCAAGGTGATTGGCCGGCTGCCGGAACTGGAATCGATGATCCTCAAGCTCGACGCGGGCGTCACCGAGGACGCCCTGACGGGTCTATCGGCGCTGCCGAAACTGCGGCAGTGCCACCTCACGTGCGCCACGCTCGACGCGGCGAAGGTCGCCCGGCTTCAGGCGGCGCTGCCGGGGTGCAAGTTGACCTGGACACGCCGGGACTGATCACGATCGGGGTGCCGGCGAAGCGCGGGGCGGCCGCCCACGAAGTCCTACGGAGCACCTTGTGAGACAGTCCCCGGAAGAAAATCGAGGTTCCCGGTCGCGACATCGTACATCGCCCCGACGAGACTGACGCCTCCCGCTCGAACGAGGCCGGCCAGGGTCGGGCTCTCCCGGAGGAGCGTGTCGACGACGCGGCCGACGTTCCGGCGGGACACCTCGTCCACGAAGGCCGCCTTCTCCTCCCCCGGTCGGGATGTGACGACCACACAGGCGGCCGGGTCGACCGACTCGCGGAGGTCCTCGACGATCGTCCCGAAGTGCTCGGCCCCGGCCGCGGCGGGCGGGCAGACGGCGTCCACGGCCGCACCCACCGCCCCGCACCGCGTGTGGCCCATCACCACGACGAGCTTGGCCCCGGCGACGGCGCACCCGTACTCCACGCTCCCGATCTCCTCCCGACTCGTCACCGGCCCGGCGGTCTGGACGCTGTAGATGTCGCCCGCCCCGGCGTCGAAGATCCACTCAGCCGGCGTCCGGGCGTCCACGCAGCTCAGGACGACGGCCAGCGGGGGCTCTTCGACGGCGGCGGACGACTCCTGGGCGGGGTCGCGGGAGAGCCGCCGGCCCGTCCGGAACCGCTCGTGCCCACTCCGGAGGATGTCGAGCACCTGGGCCGGGGTGAGCGCGACCTGCAGGCCGCGCGTGGTGTAATCGACGTACTGGATCCGGTCCACCAACTGGTACTCCGTCCGGAACCCGAGGAGGCTGACCACGACCCCCCGGGCCGGGCCGGTCTCGTCTTTGAAGTCCCGGATCAGGTCGAGGACGTCCGGGTCGACGTAGTCGGTGTGGGTGGCGTCGAGGAGGACGTGCCCCCCCGCCGGCACCTCGTCGAGCTTCCGGCCGAGGGCGGCCCGGTTCAGGAACGTCGCCTGGCTGGCCAGTTCGATCCGCACCACCTCCCCGCCCGCGCGCTTCTCGACGATCGTGCGGACCGGGTGGCGGAGGTTGCTCCACAGGATGAAGCTGACGCTCACCCCCAGGCCGATGACGACGCCGACGAGGAGGTCGGTCGACACGATCGCCACGACCGTGATCGCGAACGGCGCGAACTGGTACTTCCCCCCGGCCCACATCTGACGGACCAGGGCCGGGCTGGCCAGCTTGACCCCGGTGACGAGGAGGATGGCCGCCAGGCACGACAGCGGGATCAGGTTCAGGTACGCCGGCAGGAGCGCGACGCAGCCCAGGAGCAGCACGCCGTGGAATACGGCGGACCACCGCGTCCGCGCGCCGGCGTTGATGTTCACCGAGCTGCGGACGATCACGGACGTGACCGGGAGGCCACCGGCCAGCCCCGAGACGACGTTCCCGAGCCCCTGCGCCCACAACTCCCGGCTCGGCGGGGACGTCCGCTGGCGGGGGTCGATCTTGTCCACCGCCTGGAGGTTCAAGAGCGTCTCGAGCGACGCCACGACCGCGAGCGTCGCCGCCGCCACGTAGACCCGCGGGTTGCGCCACTGCGCGAAGTCCGGGAGTTGGAGGAACAACAGGAACTCCGCGGCCGTCTGGGCCACCGGTACCTGGACGAGATGACTCGTGCCGACCGCCCACGTTTCCCCGAGTCCCCG
>DASPHQ010000402.1:0-7199 GCA_035629595.1 Urbifossiella sp.
CCAACCGGCCTGCGAACCCAGGCCGGTTGGAAACCGGCCCCACGACCAGCGCCCGCGGTCTCTCGACGGCGAGAGACCACGTCCGTAAAACGATCTGCTGATCGGCAGCGGCGGCGCGGCCGGGCCTTCTCCGACTCCCACACGGGCGACCATGAGCACGAAGCACGTCTACTTCTTCGGCGGCGGCACGGCGGACGGCGACGGCAAGCAGAAGGAACTCCTCGGCGGCAAGGGGGCCAACCTCGCCGAGATGTCCAAGATCGGCATCCCCGTCCCCCCCGGGTTCACCATCACCACCGAGGTCTGCGCCGCCTACCTCGACGCCGGCAAGAAGCTCCCCGACGCCGCCGTCCCCGAGATCGACGCCGCCCTGAAGAAGGTCGAGGAGGTCGCCGGCAAGAAGTTCGGCGACGCCGCCGACCCGCTGCTCGTCTCCGTGCGCTCGGGCGCGGCGCTGTCCATGCCGGGGATGATGAACACCATCCTCAACCTCGGCCTCACCGACGCCTCGGTCGAGGGGCTCGCCAAGAAGACCGGCAACCCCCGCTTCGCCTACGACAGTTACCGCCGCGTCATCGACATGTTCGGCAGCACCGCCATGGGCTGCGAGCACGAGGAGTTCGAGAAGCAGATTCACGCCCTCAAGCACGAGAAGGGCGCGAAGCTCGACACCGACCTGACGGCCGACGACCTGAAGGAGCTGGTGAAGCGGTACAAGGCGGTCTACAAGGCGCACGTGAAGGACGACTTCCCGCAGGACGCCCGCAAGCAGTTGTACCTCGCCATCAACGCCGTGTTCAACTCGTGGAACGGCAACAAGGCGATCGAGTACCGCCGCATCGAGCGCATCACCGGCCTGAAGGGGACGGCGGTCAACGTGCAGGCGATGGTGTTCGGCAACACCGGCAACACGTCCGGTACCGGCGTCGCCTTCACCCGCGACCCGAACACCGGCGAGAACGTCTTTTACGGCGACTACCTCATCAACGCCCAGGGCGAGGACGTGGTGGCCGGCATCCGCACGCCGGAGCCGATGGCCAAGCTCGACAGCGAGATGCCGCGCGTCTACAAGCAGCTGATGGACATCCGGCAGACGCTCGAGAAGCACTACAAGGACATGCAGGACATCGAGTTCACGGTGCAGGAAGGCACCCTGTACATGCTCCAGACGCGCTCCGGCAAGCGGACCGGCACCGCGGCCGTGAGCATCGCCGTCGAGATGGTGAAGGAAGGACTGATCGACGAGCAGACGGCCGTGAAGCGCGTCGCCCCGGACAGCCTCAACCACCTCCTTCAGCCGCAGCTCGACCCCAAGAGCAAGGTGAAGCCGGTGGCGCAGGGCATCGCCGCCAGCCCCGGCGGGGCGTCGGGCAAGGTCATTCTCTCGGCCGAGGCCGCGGTCGCGCACGCCGCCAAGTTCCCGAACGACCCGATCATGCTCGTCCGCAAGGAGACGAGCCCCGAGGACGTGGCGGGCATGCACCTGGCGAAGGGGATCCTCACCAGCACCGGCGGCAAGGCGAGTCACGCCGCCGTCGTCGCCCGCGGCTGGGGCAAGCCGTGCGTCGTCGGCTGTGAAGCCGTGAAGATCGACGAGGCCGCCGGCACCGTGACCATCGCCGGGAACGTGGTGAAGGCCGGCGACTTCCTGACGATCAACGGCACCACCGGCGACGTGATGATAGGCAAGGTCGAGACGATCGCGCCGACGATGACCGGCGATTTCGCCACGCTGATGGTCTGGGCCGACAAGGCCCGAAAGCTGAAGATCCGCACCAACGCCGACAGCCCGGCCGACGCGCTGAAGGCCCGCGAGTTCGGCGCCGAGGGGATCGGCCTGTGCCGGACGGAGCACATGTTCTTCGGCGAGGACCGCATCGCCGCCGTCCGCGAGATGATCCTGAGCACGACGGTGGAGGGCCGCAAGAAGGCGCTGGCGAAGATCGAGCCGCACCAGAAGGCCGACTTCATCGGCATCTTCGAGGCGATGGCCGGGCTGCCGGTGACGATCCGCCTGCTCGACCCGCCGCTGCACGAGTTCCTGCCGCAGAAGGACAACCGGGCCGGCGCCGAGGCCGTCGCCCGGCAGATCGGCACGACGGTCGAGAAGATCTTCGAGCGGGTGGATGAGTTGCACGAGATGAACCCGATGATGGGGTTCCGCGGCTGCCGGCTGCCGCTGGTGTTCCCCGAGATCGGCGACATGCAGGTCCGCGCCATCATCGAGGCCGCGATCGAGGTGCAAAAGAAGGGCAAGACCGTGCTGCCCGAGATCATGATCCCGCTGGTCGGCGTCCTGGAGGAGCTGACGATCCTGAAGAAGCGGGCGGTCGCGGTGGCCGAGGAGGCGATGAAGAAGGCGGGCGTTCAGGTGGAGTACCAGATCGGCACGATGATCGAGCTGCCGCGGGCGTGCATCGCGGCGGACAAGATCGCCGAGGAGGCCGAGTTCTTCAGCTTCGGCACGAACGACCTGACGCAGATGACGTTCGGGTTCAGCCGCGACGACATCAAGGGGTTCATGCCGACGTACTTGGCGGAGAAGGTGCTGCCGATCGACCCGTTCCAGACGATCGACTTCGCCGGCGTCGGCGAGCTGATGAAGATCGGCATCGCGAAGGGGCGGGCGAGCCGCAGCGCGAAGCACGGCCAGCACCTGAAGGTCGGCATCTGCGGCGAGCACGGCGGCGACCCGGACAGCGTGGTGTTCTGCCACGAGATCGGCATGGACTACGTCAGCTGCTCGCCGTTCCGGGTGCCGATCGCGCGCCTCGCCGCGGCCCAGGCGGCGCTCGGGGCGGGGCAGCGGGACAAGTAGGTAATGGCCGGAGTCGCGACGAGCCCACCCCGACCCGGGTGGGCTTTGTCGTTCCTTCGTGGTACATTCCGGTGATGAATTCGGGGGTACTCGATGGTGACCGCGACGAACCTCCGCCCGACGTTCCTTCCCGAGTACACCGGGGCGTACCGCTTCACGGTGGACGAGTACCATCGGCTGGCCGAGATCGGGGTCTTGGACTGGCAGGAGGCGCTGGAACTGATCGACGGCTACGTCATGCACAAGGGCGGGCGGACGCCGAGCCCGCTCCGCCCCGCGACCCCGCCCGAGTGGTGTACGCTCCGCCGGTTCACCGTGCCGGAGTATCACGCGATGCTGGACGCCGGTATCCTGACGAGTGGCGACCCGGTCGAGCTGATCGACGGATACCTGGTGCAGAAGATGTCTCGGAACCCGCCCCACGACGCGGCCATCGACCTGTTCCGCGCGGCGCTCGCCCCGCTGACCCGTCCCGGTACGCTCCTCCGCAGTCAGCAGGCGGTCACCCTTCAGGACGGCGAACCGGAGCCGGATTTCGCGCTGGTGCGAGGCACCCCCCGGAGCTTCGCCCAGCAACACCCGCGGCCGGGGCAGATCATCCTTGTCGCGGAGGTGGCGGACAGTTCGCTGGCAATGGACCGCGGACTGAAGGCTGTCGCGTACGCACGGAACGCACTGCCCGTGTACTGGATCATTAACATCGAAGACCGGCATGTCGAGGTGTACACCGACCCGGACCCGGCCGCGACGCCGCCGGCGTACCGCACCCGCACCGACTACGCCCCCGGGCAGGACGTGCCGCTCGTCCTCGACGGCGCGACCGTCGGCAGCATCCCCGCGGCCGAGTTGCTGCCGTAGTGGTCCGACTGACCACGCCCGCGACGACGCCCACCAGGAATCGGGTGGGCGTCGTCGCGCGCACGTCTGTCGAGCCCGTCGCGTCAGTTCACGTGCAACGCCGGGCCGCCGGCGGGGGTGACTCCGAGTGCCGGCGGCCCGTAGGGGGCGGCGGGTCCGACAACCCCGGGCGGGATCACGGCCCCGGTCCGCGCGCCACCCGAGCGCCGGGCCGGCGCCGGCAGCGCGGGGCCGACCGGTGCGGCCGGGCGGGCGGGGTTCGCGTCCGCCCGGTACTTCCCGGCCAGCAGTCCGAGGACCGCGGAAATCACCTCGCCGTCCGCGTCCACCGACTCCATCGCCTTCATGAAGGTCGTCGACCCGATCGCCCCGAAGCGGATGTCCTTCACCGTCACCGCGTCGTCCTCGACCCGGACCCGGAAGGCGAACGGCACGTCCGACGCGGCCCCGGCGATGGCGGCGGCCTCGGCCGCTTCCTCCGGCGGAAAGTTCCCCTGGACCTCGGCCGTCGAGATCACCCCGTACACCACGCTCTCGGCGTTCATCGCGTAGTCGCCCTCGATGGCGACGGTGAACGCGGCCCCCTCGAGCCGGACGCTGGCGTCGGCGATGAGGCGGCCGTCGGCGAACGTGAATGTCACCTTCCCGTACCCGGGCACCTCGCGGGTGTAGCTGCCGCGCGGCCGGCGGACGACGAGGTCGCCCGGCTCGGCCTTCGCGGCCGGCGGCGGCTCGGCCGCGGGCCGCGGTGTCGGCTGCTGGCCCGCCGGCTGCTGGGCGGTCGGCTGCTGGCCCGTCGGCCGGGGCGGGTCGGCGGTCATCCGCCCGAGCCCGAGCCCGAGGAGGGCCACGACGGTGAGTACGGCCGCGGCCGCCAGCTTCAGTTTCGTTCCGATCATGGCCCGCACCACTCCTTCCGTGAGGGACGCGACGCGCCCCGGGATGAGAACCTTCGCCAGCGGGTCGCCGGTGCTCACCAGGAACCCGGCCCGCCCGATCCGCTCGGACAACAGCGACGCCCCGACGCGCCCGGCGCGCGGGGCGAACAGCAGGGTGAACCCGCCGGCCGGCGCCAGCCCGCGCGCCTCCAGGCGCTGGCGCAGCCGCCGCCGCGCCCACGCCAGCCGGGTGAGGAGCGTTCCCTTCGGCCAGCCGAGCTGGCGGGCGGCGTCGGCCGTCGGGGTGCCGGCCGCGTAGCACGTCAGCACGGCCAGCCGGTATCGCTCCGGGAGTCGGGCGATTTCTTCGTGCAGCGCCGTCTCGGCCTCCGGCCGTGCCGCCGGGGTCGGGGTCGGGACGGTGTCGGGGTCCGTGCCGGCAGTCCGGACGGCCCGCTGAATGTTTCCGTTGCGGAGTCGGATCGCGGCCCGCCACGCCACGCGGGCCAGCCACGCCCCGAGTGCGGTGCGGTCGCGGACGGCACCCGCCCGGCGGACGAGCACCAGAAACGTGGCCTGGGTGGCGTCGTCGGCGTCGTTCGGGTCGCGGAGCACGGACCGGCACACGGCGCGGACCGCCGGGAGGTGGCGTGCGACGAGGGACGTGAACGCGGCTTCGTCGCGGGCGTCGAGGAACCGGCCGAGCAACTCCGCGTCGGCGGCCCGGGCGGTCGGGTCGGGGCGCGGGGCCGCGCGGAGGGCGATCGTGCGGGCGCGGGACGGGATCAACGGCACCTCCGTGGCCTGACGCCGGGCTAGAGCCGGGCAAGGTGCGAACGATTTTCCGATTTTTCCGCCGGCGAGTAAACGCCGATCCGCCCGGCTTGTAACGATAACGCAACCCGCCGCCGCAGGGCGGTTGACTCGCCGGCCGCCGGCCCCGATGATGTGGCGTTCCCCACCCGCGTCCCGGAGCCCGCGTATGTGCTGCTTCTCCCGGCCCGTTCAGTCCGTCGCCGACACCAACATCTTCGCCCGCGCGTCCCGCGACGGGCGGCAGTTCCTCGCCTACCAGATGAAGTTCCGCGCCGGCGAGGACCTGGCCATGATCCTGCCGCTGCCGACGCCCGCCCGCAGCGCCGAGGACGCCGTCCGCTTCATCAATCTGGAGAAGTACCCCGAGTTCTTCGCCGACCTGAAGAAGGGCTTCCCCGAGCCGCCGCCGCCGAAGGCGGCGAAGGACGACGGGCCGCTGCCTCGCGCCGCGGTCGGGGGTGTGCTCGCGGTCGTCGAAGTCGGCGGGTTCGAGGCGTCGTTCGTGCCGACGGTCGCCGACTTCGCCCGGCTCGACGCCCGCTACCGCATCCCGGCGGCGACGTGGGACCGGCTGCCGCAGTACCGCGACTTCGGGTTCGCGGTGTTCCGCCTGCGGAAGCCGGAGCGCGGCGAGAAGAAGGTTCACCCGATGGCGTTCGAGTTCCCGCGGGCCGACCGCGGCGTGCTGTTCTTCCCGACCGTCCACATCCACGACGGCACGGTGCCGGCGCGGGCGCGGTTCGACCACGCGCTCTACTGCCAGGTGCCGGAGGCGCCGCGGGCCGGGTGGCGGGAGTCGCCGGGGCTGGCGAGCGGGTTCGCCGACGCCCGCAAGGCCGAGGGGCTTATCGACCCGGACGGGCACGTCTACCTGCGCGAGATGCGCGGCCAGTTCGACAACCGCGACGTCGGCGTGTGACGCGGGTGGGCGGGCCGGGAAGCGTCTGGTACGATGGGGCGGAGTGAGGAGCCGATATGACCCCGACGACGACCGCCGACCCGCCCGCCGTGTTCCCCGAGCTGGCCGGCACGCGCCGGTTCACGTCCGACGAGTACCGCCGGCTGGTCGACGCTGACATCCTCAGCCCCGACGACAAGGTCGAGCTGCTCGACGGGTACATCCTGCTGAAGATGGACCATGTCGACCCGCCGGCGGCGGACGGGCCGTTCCCCGAGTGGCGCTGGCTGCGGCGGTTCTCGACCGGCGAGTACCACCGGATGATCGGCCTGGGCATCATCGGCGAGGACGAGAAGCTCGAGTTGCTTGACGGCTACCTGGTGCTCAAGATGCCCGAGAACCTGCCGCATCGCGCGTCGGTCACCCGGCTTATGACACGACTCGCGCCACGCCTTCCGGCTAGCTGGCTGGTGGGAACGCAGTTCCCGATTTCGCTCGGGCCGATGGACCCTCAGCCCGACGGCGTGATACTCCGGGGGACCGACGAGGACTACGACGCCCGCGTCCCGCTCGCTACCGATCTCGGTGTCATCATAGAGGTTGCCGATTCGTCGCTTCAGTTGGACCGACGGGCGAAGGGCCGGCTTTACGCCCGCTTCAGTATCCCGGTGTACTGGATCGTGAACGTTGCCGACAAGCAGATCGAGGTCTACACGGAGCCCGACCCCTCCGCGGCCCCGGAAGTGTATCGCACCCGCACCGACTACCGCCCCGGCCAGGACGTGCCCGTCGTCCTCGACGGCGTGGCCGTCGCTTCCGTCCCCGCGGCGGACCTGCTTCCGTAGCCGCCGGTTGCGTTCCCCCCCCCGGCTCGTCCCCTTATACTCACCATCGTCCGCGCCCGCGGTCCCGCACGCGCCGAGGTCCGACC
>DASPHQ010000403.1:0-3264 GCA_035629595.1 Urbifossiella sp.
CGCGGGCTGAAGCCCGCGGCTACCAGCCCAGAGCCGGCCGCCGTGCTCTCTGGGTACGTCACCCGCAGCAGGAACAGCCCCTCGGGCGGCGCCGTCGGGCCGGCCAGGCGGCGGTCCATCGCCCGCAACACCTCACCCACCTGCCCCTCGGGCCAGTAGCCCCGACCGACCTGCACCAGCGTCCCGGCGATCGCCCGCACCATGTTGTACAGGAACCCGTCCGCCTCCACCTCCAGCCGGATCGTCTCCTCGACGCGCTCCACCGTCAGCGCCGTCACCGTCCGCACGCTGGTGAGGCGGTTCGGCCACTCCGTCTCGAAGCAGCGGAAGTCGTGCCGGCCGACCAGGCACGCGCCGGCCCGCCGCATCGCGTCGGCGTCCAGGTCGGTGCGGACGTGCCAGGCGTACTTCCGCGTGAACGGGTCCGGCACGCGGCCGTCGCGGATCACGTAGCGGTAGCGCTTCGCCACCGCGTCCTTGTTCGCGCAGAAGCTCTGCGCCGCCTCCGCCACCTCGACCACCACCACGTCGTCCGGCAACTTGGCGTTGAACGCCTTCCGCAGCGCGTCGCACGTCAGCTTCGTGGCGCTGTACACGTTCGCCACCTGGCCGAGCGCGTGGACGCCGGCGTCGGTGCGGCCGCTGGCGTTCGCCCGCACCCGCGGCTCCTGCGTGATCGCCGCGATGGCGTCCTGGAGCGTCTCCTGCACGGTGCGCCGGCCGGGCTGCGTCTGCCAGCCGGAGAAGTCGGTGCCGTCGTAGCGGAGCGTCAGCTTCAGGTTGCGGACGGTCATGGCCGGTCGCGGCCCGGCTCGGGCTCGCCGAGGAGCCGGTCGAGCCGGTCCCGGTCGATCACCGCGGCGGTGGCCGGCCAGATTCTGAGCGTCCGCCGAAACGTTCCGAGGTCGCGGACGGCGGCCCCGAAAAATATCCCCGCCGTGAAGCAGGCCATCAGCCACTGTTCGCGGACGACGCAGAGGCCGATCAGAGCCCCCCCGAAGACCACCATGATCGCGAGCGCGGGCAGGCTCTTCCGATAGAGCGCCCCGAGTGTCGGGGGCACGTCGAGGAACGCCCTCAGATTCCCGAGCGCCTTCCGCTGGAGCGGCGTCAAGTCGGTCGGGTGGTCGGGGAGGTCGGGCGTCACTTGACGATGCCCCGCTTCACCAGCTCCTCGGCGCACTGCACGGCGTTGCTCGCGGCCCCCTTGCGGAGGTTGTCGGCCACCACCCACAGGCTCAGCGCGTTCGCACAGCTCGGGTCCTGCCGCACTCGGCCGACGTAGGTGTGGTCGGTGCCGGTGGCGTGCAGCGGCTGCGGGAACTCGCCCTTCGTCTCGTCCATCAGCACCACCCCGGGCGCGACGGCGAGTGCCGCCTTCGCCGCGGCCACGCTCACCGGCCGGTGGAATTCGACGGTCACCGCCTCGCTGTGCGACACCCGCACCGGCACCCGCACGCACGTCGGGTTCACGCCGATCGTGGCGTCGCCCAGAATCTTCTTCGTCTCGTTGATGACCTTGTTTTCTTCCTCGGTGTACCCGTTCGGGTCGAGGGTCCAGTCGAGGGTGATGACGTTCCCGGCGAGCTGCGCCCGGTGCGCGGTCGGGGCCGGGACGGGGCCGCCGGCGGCGAACGCGGCCAGCTGCGACTCGAAGTCGGCCAGCCCCTTCGCCCCCTTCCCCGACGACGACTGGTAGGTGCAGACGACGATGCGCTTCACCCCGCCGAGGTCGTGCAGCGGCTTCAGCGCCACGCACAGCGGGATGGCCACGCAGTTCGGGTTGGCGACGATCCCCTTCTTGATGTGGTGCAGCTGGTCGGCGTTCACCTCCGGCACCACCAGCGGGCAGTCCGGGTCCATCCGCCACGCCGACGAGTTGTCCACGACGATCGCGCCGGCCTTCGCGGCGATCGGCGAGAACTCCTTGCTGACGGAGCTGGGCGTGCTGCTGAGGACGATCTGCACGCCGGCGAACGCCTCGGCACGGATCGGCTCGACAGGGTAGGTCTTGCCGGCGAACGTGACGGTTTTCCCGGCGCTCTTCTCGGACGCGAGGAATTTGATGGTCCGAATCGGGAAGTCGCGCTCGGCGAGCACCGTGCGGATGAGGTCGCCCACGGCCCCGGTCGCCCCGACCACCGCCACGTTCACGGCCACAGTTGCACCACCGGTGAGAGGAACGCGGCGCGCGGCCGCACCGGAAAAGATACGGAATCTGATTGACACCGGCCGACGGGTCGGGTTCGGTGGAAGGCTTCTCCCCTTGGAGTGACGGCTATGCGGATCGCGGTCGGCGGGTTCATGCACGAGTCGAACACCTTCTCCCGGTCGGCGGCCGACCGCGACCGGTTCCGCGAGGGGAGCCTCACGTACGGCGCCGCGCTGGTGCCGGTGTGGCGCGAGGCGCACCACGAGGTCGGCGGCTTCCTCGAAGGCGCCGAGGCGTTCGGCTACGACGTGGTGCCGCTGGCGATGGCCTGGGCCACGCCGTCCGGGCCGGTGACGGACGCACTCTTCGAACACGTCTCGGACGCGCTCGTCACCGGCGTGCGGATGGCGCAGCCGGACGGCGTGTTGGTCGCGCTGCACGGCGCGATGGTCACGCCCACTTTTCCCGACGCCGACGCCGAGATTCTTCGCCGCCTCCGCGCCGCGGTCGGGCCGAACGTCCCCATCGCCGCGTCGCTCGACTTCCACGGCAACGTCTCGCCGCAGATGGCCGAAACGGCGAACATCCTGGTCGGCTACCAGACGTACCCGCACGTGGACCAGCGCGCGCGCGGCCTACTCGCCGCCGAACTGCTGGTCCGCGCCGTGAAGGGGGAGATCCGCCCGCAGGTTCACATCCTCAAGCCGCCGCTGATCCTCAACCTACTCGGCCAGGACACCGCCCGAGAACCGATGGCGCTACTGATGCGGATGGCGCGCGAGGCGGAGCAAGAGCTAGACGTGCTGTCCGTGAGCGTCATGGCTGGGTTTCCGTACGCGGACGTGCCGGACATGGGGCCGAGCGTGGTGGTCGTGACCAACGCGCAACGAACCCTCGGCCAGTGCGTCGCTGCCTCCCTGGCCTCCAAGATGTGGGAGGTGCGCGACGAACTCAACGTGCCGTGCCCCACACCCGCCGAGGCGGTGTCCCGCGCCATCGCTTCCGAGAAGAAGCCGGTGCTGCTCGTCGATCTGGGCGACAACATCGGCGGCGGGTCGGCCGGCGACGGCACGGTGCTGCTGGCGGAGCTGATGAAGCAGCGGGCGAAGGGG
>DASPHQ010000404.1:0-15937 GCA_035629595.1 Urbifossiella sp.
CGCGGGCTGAAGCCCGCGGCTACCGGCCCCGAGCCGAAGCCCCGAGCCGAAGCCCCGAGCCGCCGCGGGTTTCGACCGAGCAACGCCAGGAGTCTCCGATGCCGCCCGCCCCGCGACCGGACCGCCGCTACTTCCTCCGCACCGGCGCGGCCGGCGTCGGCCTGTCCGGCTGGCTCGGCCGGCTGGCCGCCGCCGGGGCCGCCCAGCCGGGCCGGTCGCGCGCCTGCATCCTCCTGTGGATGAACGGCGGGCCGAGCCAGCTCGACACCTTCGACCCCAAGCCCGACCACGACAACGGCGGGCCGGTCCGGGCCATCCCCACGACCGTCCCCGGCCTGCGGATCAGCGAGTACCTGCCGCGGCTCGCCGGGCGCGCCGAGCACCTCGCCGTCGTCCGCGGGATGGCGACCCGCGAGGCCGACCACGGCCGCGGCAGCTACCTCGTGCGCACCGGCCGCGTCCCCGGCGGCCCGCTCCGCTACCCGAGCGTCGGGTCGTTCGTGGGGAAGGAGCTCGAGCGGCCCGACGCCGCGCTGCCGGGGAGCGTCAGCATCGCCCCGTTCCGCCAGCTCAGCCCCGAGGCCTACGGCCCCGGGTTCCTCGGCCCGCGGTACGCCCCGCTCGTCGTCGCCGAGAACGAGCTCGAACCGCCGGCTGCGGCCGACGACGTCGCCCGGTTGCTCCGCGTCCGCGACCTCGACCGCCCGCCCGGGATCACCGACGCCCGCGGGACCGCCCGCGCCGCGTTCCTCGGCGACATCGACGCCGAGTTCCTCGCCGAGCACCCGGGCGCCGCCGGCGACGGCCACCGCACGGCCTACCGCCGGGCCGCCGCACTCGCCCGGTCGGCGGGGGCCGAGGCGTTCGACCTGACGGCCGAGCCGGCGGCGGTCCGCGACCGATACGGCCGCACCCTGTTCGGCCAGGGCTGCCTCCTCGCCCGCCGGCTGGTCGAGCGCGGGGTGCCGTTCGTCGAGGTCACGCTGTCGTCCGCCCCCGGGGTGGGGAACGGCATCGGGTGGGACACCCACACCGACAACTTCGAGACGGTGAAGAAGCTCTGCGCCGTCCTCGACCCGGCGTGGGCGATGCTGATCGACGACCTGAAGGCCCGCGGGCTGCTCGACACGACGACGATCGTGTGGGCCGGCGAGTTCGGCCGGACGCCGCGGATCAACCCGCAGCGCGGCCGCGACCACTGGGCCAACTCGTGGTCGGCCGTGCTCGCCGGCGGCGGCGTGAAGGGCGGGCAGGCGCTCGGCCGGACGAGCGCCGACGGCACCGAGGTGACCGACCGCCCGGTGTCGGTCCCCGACCTCCTGGCGACGGTGTGTACCGCCCTGAAACTCGACCCGGCGAAGCAGAACGCCTCGAACGTCGGCCGCCCGATCCGCCTGGTCGAGCCGGGCGGGACGCCGCTCGCGGAGGTGCTGAAATGACCACCCGCCCCGCCCTCGCCGCGGCGACGCTCCTGACCTGCGCGGCCGCGGCCGCCGCCGACCCGCACGACGTGCTGTGCCTGACCGACGCGCGGCCGGCCGTGGTCCGGCTGAACTTCTCCGTGAACGGCCGGCCGCTGACCGCGGCGTGGGGCGCGTTCGCGGACGCGCTGCTCGCCCACCTCGACGCCAACCGGAGCGGGACGCTCGACGGCCCGGAGCTGGTCCGGCTCCCGCAGACGCTCTCGCTCCTGGCCATGCGCGGCGGCTTTTCCACCCCCGCGGCGGCTCCGGCGATGACCCGCGACGCGCTGGCCGAATACCTCCAGGCCCACGACCTCGGGGCGTTCCGCGTGCCACCGCCCGCCGTGCTCCGAATGCGGGGCCGGCGCTACGTCCGGGCCGATTCGACCGGCCTGTCGGAATCGCTCGACAAGGCCCTGGTGACTCTGCTCGACGCCGACAAGGACACCCGCCTCTCGCCGGCCGAGCTCGCGGCCGCCCCCGCGGCGTTCGCCAAGCTCGACGCGGACGAGAACGAGCTGATCAGCTCCGACGAGGTGCTCGGGCGCCCCGGCGTCTACGGGTATGTCGTTGTCGATGAGTCGGAACAAGTGCCGGGCCGGCTCGACCTCCTCCGCCTCGGCCGCAAGGCGGACCCGCTGGCCGCCCGGCTGCTGCTCGACCGCTACCGGCCGGCGGGGACCGACGCCGCCCCGCGCCGCCTCTCACGGGCCGATCTTCCGCTCCCGGAAAAGACGTTCGCCGCGCTCGACCAGGACGGCGACGGCGAACTCGACGCGGTCGAACTCGCGCGGTTCGGCCGGGCGTGCCCCCCCGACGTCGAACTCGCCTTCCACATCGGGAGCGTCCCGGCGGGGGCGCGACCGGCCGCGGTACTCGCTGGCGGCGGGCAGCCGGTCCGCGCCGCCGTGACCGGCTCGGGCGCCGCGGTGGCGGTGGAACTGCCCGGGATGCGGTTCGACCTCGCGCCGGGGGGCGCCGCCGCCCCCGACCTCCGCGGGGCGTACCTGAACCGCTTCCGGCAGTTCGACCGCGACGCCAACGGCTACCTGGACGAGGCCGAGACGCCGAACGGGTCCGACTTCCGCACCCACTTCCCGCTGCTCGACGCCGACGGCGACGGGAAGGTTTTCGAGAAGGAGCTCGTCGCCGTCGTCGAGGCGCTCCAGCCGCTGGCGGGCACCGCCGCCGCCGGGCTCGTGACCTCGGACGTGACGGAAGCGAGCCGCGGGCTGTTCGGGCTGTTCGACGCGAACGGCGACGGCCAGTTGTCGGTGCGCGAGCTGCGGGGGCTGGCGAAGCGGGCGGAGCCGTTCGTCACCGCCAAGGACGGCGGGCTCCGCCCCGCCGACGTGCCGCGGCGGTTCCTGGTCACGTTCGCGGGGAGCCTGGCGGGCCCGCAACTGGTCCGGCGGGGCGACGACTCGCTGACGGCGAACGCGCCGCGGGCGGCGTCGGGGCCGACGTGGTTCCAGCGGATGGACCGGAACCGGGACGGGGACGTGTCGCGGCGGGAGTTCCTCGGGTCGGAGGCCGCCTTCCGCCGCCTCGACCGCGACGGGGACGGGTTGATCGACCCCCGCGAAGCCGACCCCGCCCGATGACCGCGGGTGTCGCACTCAAGCGGGCACCCCGGTTGTCAGGCCGTTGGCCTGAAAACCCGGCCGCCACCCCGAACTTGGAAGTACTGCGGTCGCCTTAGCGGGTGAACTGCGCGACGAGGAACCAGACGAACGTGGCCGCCCCGGCCCCGGCCGCGAACAGGGACAGCTCGCGGAACGAGCGGCCGATCTCCTTCGGCCGGACGGCCTCGGCCAGGAAGCCCCACTGCGTACGCGCCGACTTCGGCCAGTCCTTCGACCGCGCGTCGATCGCGCGCATCGCCCGGCGGCCGCCGCGCCGGGCCGCGTCGGTGGCGATCGTGAACGCCTCGGCCTCCAACCCCTCGGTCACCTTCGCCACGTCCTCGGTCGCCGAAGCCCCGAGCGCGACGGCCAGGAAGGCCTGGACGGCCCGCGAGGCCGGCGCGAACTCGCGCCGCGCCCGGTGCCGGCGGAGGAGCTCGCGGTACAGCTCGGCCGGCCCGGCGGCGAGGACGGGGCCGAGGTGCGCGAGGACGAGTTCGAGGTCGCGCTGAAACGCCTCCGAGTCGGCCCGGCGGACCAGCTCTTCCGATACGCAATCCAAGACCTGCGCCACGGCCGCCGCGGGGAAGAGCGGCGGCTGGACCGCCAGCGCTGCGGCGACCGGGCCGAGCGCCTCGGCGGAGAAGTCGGGGCCGTCCAGGAACCGGCGGACCGTCAGCACGGCCGCGATGCGGTCAGTGACTTCGGGCGTGACCTGCGGTTCGTCCTTGAGCTTCCCGAGGAAGTCGAGGAGCGTCGGGTTGGTGACAAGGTCGTCGGGCGGGGTCGCCAGGAACATCCGGCCGAGGCGGTCCAGCCCGGACTCGCCCGCGAACAGCGACAGCAGCACCGCCCCCCGGCCGCGGACCATCTGGTCCGGGTCGATCTTGCCGGCCGAGAGCGTCACCTCGAACAGTCGGTTCCGGGCGCCGGCCGAGAACGTCGCGGCGTTGGCGAGCACGTCCTCGAACCACGGGTGCGTCGGCACCTCGGCGAGGAGTTTCTCGAACAGCGCCGCCGGCCGGTCGCCGCCCTCGGCCCGGAGGAGGTCGAGGACGATGCCGGGCTGGGTGGCGACGGCGCGGGCGAACGCGGCGGAGGGCTCGTCGTCCCGGCCCAGACACGCCGCGGCGGCGGCCAGGCGGTACGGCGCCGGGAGGCCGAGCGCGAGGAGTTCTTGCAGCTGGTCGGCGGGCGCGTCGAGCCACGGCACGAGGGCCGGGTCCACCGCGGCCGCGGGCGCGCTCGGGTGCTTGAACCGTACCAGCCGCGGCAGAAGGTACCGCCGCATGTCCCAGGCGAGAACGGTCGGGTCCGGGACGTGGGTGAGGACGTCGCCCCAGACCGCGTTCGCCCGCGCCGGCGCGACCATCGGGAGGATCACTTCGAGCGCGTTCGCCGCCCGCACCCGGTCGCCCGACGTGACGGCGGCCAGCCCGGCCTCCCGGACCTCGGTCGCGACGCGGGCGATGGCGTCGGTCTTCTGCCGCAGGGGGGCGACCATGCGGCTCAGGGCGCGGTGCGCGAAGTCGGTGTCGTCGAGCGCCCACGCCACGAATTGCGATACGGCGCCCGGGCGCGCCGCGACCCAGGCGGCGAGCGTCGGGTGCGCCGCGGCGGCCGTCGCCTCGTCCTTCGTGAGCGCCGCCGGGCCGCGCGACAGCCGGTGGACGAGCTCGAACAGCCGGGCGTCGGTCAGCCCGAGGAGCTGCCAAGTGGCCTGGAATTCGTCGAGGGGGGTACTGTCGCCGCCGGCGAGGGCCTCGACGGCGAACGCCGCGAACGGCACCTCCGCGGGCAGGTCCGACCGGCGCCCCGTGGCCGGGTTGAACGCGACCGAGCCCCCGCCGTAGCACGCGTCGGGGAGGTCGCCCCCGGACCGCCCGGTGTCGTGCCCGATGAGGCGGATGGAGGCGGCGCGGGGGTCCGACTCGTAGGTCGAGAACGTGAACCCGTCGAGCAGACTGTGCGGGAGCGCGCGGGTAACCGCGTAGACGATCCGGGCGGTCGCCTCGGCGGACGCGGCGACGACGACGCGCGTGTCGGCCGGCGTGACGAGCAGGGCGCTCAGCACGAACTCGAGCGCCGCCCGGTGGGCCGGGTCTTCGAGCCAGGTGCGGAGGGCGCCGTCGTCGAGCTGGTCCGAGACCGGCAGGTACGGCAGCTCGGGCAACTCGCCGGCGGAGTCCGGGTCGTGGCGCTGCCACCGCGGGCTCCCCCACGTCCGAATCGCCAGCTGGGCGTCGGCGGTGGCGGGGACGTTGAGCAGGGCGTGGGCGAAGTACGTCCCGCCGTTCGGGGCGACGTGCGTCAGCATTCGCCCGGCGGACGGGGTCTGGAGCAGGGCCAGGCGCACGGGGAGCGGGCCGTCGGCCTCCCCGGCCCACGCGGACGGGGGCGCGTACCCGGTGTACGCGAGGGCGGACTGCACGTCCTCCGCCCGCAGGCCGCGCGAGGCCGCCTTGACGGCCGGCAGCCGTGCGCCCGCGAGTCCACCGATCGAGTACAGTTGTTCCACCGGACCCCTCCCCCTACACGCAGTGAGCAACGCGCACTCGCGTCCCGAGCATAGAGCGCGATTCACGACGCGGGAGGAGTGGGCGAAGCCCACCCGTTGCAACGGGTGGGCTTTCACTGCGTCAGTAGAAGAGGAACGGCCACCAGTTCTTCATCGGGGCGCCGCCGTCGGCCTTCTGACGGTTCCCGAGGCCGGGCATGTTCTGCCGCCAGTAGACTAGCCACGGGCCCATGCAGTCCGGGTACAGGTCGCGGTTGTTGCGGATCGTGTCGCGGGTGTACGGCCGGGCCACGTCTTTCCCGCCAGGGCCGCTGCCGATCCGCCAGTCGGCCATCGTGCAGAGCACGGGTCGGTCGTTGTCCAGGTCGTAGTGCCCGCGGGCGTTCGGCGGGAAGTGCGCCGACCCGCCGACCGGCACATAATTCTCCACCCGGTACTCCTTCCCGCCGTGCGAGAGCACCGCGGTCCGCTCGTCCGGGTACTGGATCTGCTTCGCCGCGTAGTTCACCCCGTACAGGTCGCGGAACGGGAGCTTGTAGCGGGCGTTCAGGTTGAAGTCGGCGTACTCGTGGAAGTACTTGGTGAAGTACGGGACCGCCCCGCTGGTCGCCGTCCGCTCCATCCCGTGCGCCAAACTCTCCAGGAAGCACCCGGGGCCGCGCGAGGCGTTGACGCAGCCGATGCGCACGCTGCGGCCGGTCCACGGCTGGTCCGGGTCGCCGCCGTTGCCGGCCTGCACCCACTCGGCCCCCTTCCGGGCGAACGCCTCGGTGTACCGCGGCTTCTCCTCCACCACCTCGTACGACCCGACGTGCGGCACCGCCTTCACGTTCCCCGACTCGAAGAACCACACCTCGTGGACGTACCCGCCGTCGAGCAGCTCGTCGAGGCGGAGGAAGCGGGCGGGGTCGCGCGGGTCGGGCACGCCGACGAGTTTGGCGAAGGCGTCGGAAAAATACTCGCGGTACTTCATGTTGAACCCGGTCGTCGCGGCCGGGTTCTTGACCGGGATGAGCCGGCTGTTGCCGGAGGTGCGGTCGGCGTCGCGGAGGTCCACGAACTTGAACACCTCGTACCGGAGGAAAGCCGGCGCCGCGGGGTCCTCGTACCCGTGGTAGCGGGTGGAGTCGGCGAGCGCGTCGGTGATCCGCTTCGCCAGCCGGTCGAGGTGGCCCCGCGCGTGCTCGTTGGAAAAATTCACCAGCAGCAGCCGCGGCCTCATGACCTTGAGGTTGTCGTGATTCTTGGCCAGCCAGGGGTCGGAGTTGGCGCGGCTGGTGGTGTTCGGCCAGGCCGTCGGGTCGGCCGGGTCGGCCCACGGGCCGGGGGCCTTCTCCATCCCCGGCGGCGCGGAGATGCGGGCCGGCCACGGGCGCGGGGCGTCACCCGCCCGGGCGCCGTCCGCCCGCACGAGGCTGAGGAACGCGACGACCCAAATGTAGGGCGACCTCGACATCGCTTGCCCTCGCTGATGCCGGTCCCGCCGACGTGGTCGGCGGGACGGTGGCACGCGGGAAATTGTGACGCGCGGCCGGACGGTGCACAACCCGTCGGGAAGTCGATCGCGTTCGCCGACCTCGACCGGCCTTCGTAACGGCGGGGAAAGTTCCGTATCAATCCGCCCGGCCCCGGGGGATAGTTGGGTGGGACGCCCACCACCACCCGCGGGGACTGATGAACCGGGTACTCCAGGCCGTCTGCCGCGCGGCGGCGGAACCCGAGCCGACCGACGGGCAGCTCCTCGCGGCCTACGCCGGCCGCCGGGACGAGGCCGCGTTCGCCGAGCTGGTCCGCCGCCACGGCCCGATGGTCTGGGGCGTCTGCCGCCGCGCGCTGGGCCGCCGCGAGGACGCGGAGGACGCGTTCCAGGCCACGTTCCTCGTGCTCGTCCGCAAGCCCGGCTCGGTCCGCCCGGCCGACCGGGTCGGGAACTGGCTGCACGGGGTCGCCGTCCGCGCCGCCAGGAAGGCGGCGCGGACCGTCGCCCGGCGGCGGGAGCAGCAGGTGCTCCACCTCCCGGAGCCCGAGACCGTGGCCGAGGGGGTGTGGCACGACCTGATCCCGGTCCTCGACGAGGAGGTCGGGCGGCTGCCGGAGAAGTACCGGCTGCCGGTCGTGCTGTGCGACCTGGAGGGGAACACCCGGCGGGAGGCCGCCCGGCGGCTGGGGTGGCCCGAGGGGACGGTGGCCGGGCGGCTGGCGCTCGCGCGGGCGATGCTGGCCCGCCGGCTGACCCTCCGGGGCCTGCCCGTGTCCGGCGGCGTCCTCGCCGCGGTGCTGGCGGGCGGCGACCTGTCGGCCGCCGTCCCCGGCGCCCTGTTCGATCACACCGTTCGGACGGCCGCGGGCGGGGCATCCCGCCCCGGTGCCGCCGCACTCGCGGAAGGAGTAATACGCGCCATGTCAGCAACCCGAGGTACGGTTCTCGCGGCGGTCCTCGCCGCCGCCGCGCTGTCCGGCGGCGTCGCCCTGTGGGCGCAACCCGGCGGCCCGCCCGCCGGCCCCGCCGGCCCGGCCGACCCCGCCCCGGCGAAGGAGGCGGCCGTGGACGTGGCGTGGGGACAGGCGGTGGACGGGTTGCAGTCCGGCGTCGGGTTCGCCCCGGGGCAGAAGGGGCCGCACCGCGTCGGAGACACGGCCAAACTCGTGGTCTACTTGCGGAACGTCGGCGGCAAGGAGCGGGCGGTCGAGTACTCGGACAGGTACCTGGCGGAGACCCAGCCGACGGTCGTCGACGCAGCCGGCAAGCAAGTGGCCACATCCCCGCTGCCCTTCTTCGACGGGCTCGCGCGGTTGCTCCGGAAGACGCTCGCGCCCGGGGAGGTGGTGGAACTCGGCCGGGTCGAACGGGTCCTGGAGCCGGCGCGGGAGCCGCCGACCGGGCGGCCGACCCTGTTCGTCGGGCCGGGCCGGTACAAGCTGAGCTACGCCAACGTCCCGCCGGGCCGGCTCGCGACGGGGGCACTCGACCTGGAAGTCGTGGCGGATCCGCCGGGGGTGGCGTGGGGTAAGGCCGAGGGCGGGGTCCGGCTCGGGCTCCGGCCCGCCGGGCCGACGCGGCTGTCCGTCGTGGTCGAGAACGTCGGCCCGGCCGACGCCGTGCTGAACCTCGGCATCATGCTCGCGAACGGGAAGACGCAGTTCCCGACGGCCGTCCGGCTAGCGGTCACCGACGCCGCCGGGAAGTCGCGGACGTTCGTGCGGCGCGTCGGCGGCATCGCCGGGCGGGTGGACCCGTTCGTCGTGCCGCTGCCCGCCGGGGGCCAGTACATTTTGCCGTTCGCCCTGGCCGACCTCATCGACGCGGACAACCCGGGCACCCCGCTCGCGCCGGGGGCGTACAAGGTGGCGGCCGAGTTCACCGGCGAGAAGGTGGCCCGGACGAACGCGGACTCGGGCGGCCTGGCCCTGATGCCGTACTGGACCGGGACGCTGCGGTCCGGCGCGGTGGACGTGGTGGTCCCCGCCGTTCCTCCCCTGGCCGCGGGGCCCGAGGCGCCGGTCGAGTTCCGCTGGGGCGAGGCGGTGAAGGGGCTGCAAGCCGGGATCGGCGTCGGCGGGGGGCGGGTGGCCTACCGGTACGGGGAGGAAGTCCCGCTGCGGGTGAACGTGCGCAACGTCGGGGCGGAGCCGGTCGCCGTCCGGTACTCGTCGGCCCTGCTGCGGCACACCCAGCCCGAGGTCGAGGACGGCGCCGGCCGGCGGGTCACGGGGGCGGGCGAGAACCGGCTCCTGATGCCGCCCGCGGTGCGGTACGTGATCCCGGTGGTGGACCGCGAGCTGAAGGCCGGGGAGGAGATGTCGTTCGGCCTGGTGCCGCTCAAGCTCACCCGCCCGGGTGCCCAGAACCTGGGGCAGTCGCTGGAGTTGCAGGCCGCCCCGGGGGAGTACACGATCCGCTACACGGTCGCGCTGGGGACGGGCCAGTGGCCCGTCACCGGGCGGCTGAGGTTCGCGGTGCAACCGACCGACGGCGGGGAGTGAATTGGCGGAAGAGGGTGGTGCGGTTCGGAGCCCCGAAGGGGCGGCAGTCAATAGCCCAGGGCGCAAGCCCTGGGCAGCCTGCGGCGGAGTTCGTGGTGGTGACGCACCCGTGACACCGCCAACGCTCCCAGGGCTTGCGCCCTGGGCTATTGACTGCCGCCCCTTCGGGGCTCCGGACCGCTCGTTCCGGCCTCGCGCAACCGATGTCGAGGGAGCATGCCTACGACTTTCAAGTCATGCTCTGAGGCGGACAGCGACTCGCACAGCAGTCGCGCGAGTGACCGGACCGACTCCCACGCCTTACCGTCCGGTCTCCAGCAGGACGGGGTCGCCGGGCGCCAGGGTCTCGTCCACCACGAACAGCGTCTCCTGGTAGTGGTACACCCCGGTCAGGCGGACCTTCCCGCCCGCGGCCCGCGTCACCGCCAGCGTCCCGTTCTCCCGCCGGTCGGTGTTCGCGGGGTAGTAGGTGAACCGCTTCCCGCCCATGACCACCGCCTGCTTCCCCTCGGTCCCCTCCCACCCGACCCGCGTCGGGCCGGCCCCCACGGGCAGCCGGTAGGTGTACATCCGCACGCCCAGGAACGTCGGCGGGTCGCCCGCCTTCCCGGTGTAGTTGAACGCGACCGTCACCACCGCCGTGTCGTCGTCCAGCGCGACCTTCATCGCGACCGCCGGCCCGCGCGGCTGAGCGGCCGCGGTCGCCGGGAGCATGAGCAGCAGCGCGAGGGGGATCATCCGGGACATCGTCGGGCTCCGTGGGACGGGCACGGGAGTATCACCGGAACCGGCGGCCGGAGCAACCCGCCGTTACACCGCCGTGACACCCCGTCACGCCGGTTAGCCGCGGTCGCCCTTGAGGGCTTCGAACTCCGCCCACGAGATCGTCCCGCTCTTGTCGGTGTCCGCCTCGTCCATCACGCCCTTCGCCCACGCCCACCGGGTCAGCCCGCTCCCGATCCCGGCGTCCTTCAGCAGCGCCTTCAGCTCGTCGTTGTCGATCACCCCGTCGCGGTTCGCGTCGTAGTGGGTGAACGCCGCCCGGTAGTCCCCGCCGAAGCGGGTCGTCACCAGCGCCGTCACCTTCTCTTCCAACTCACGCTTGTTGTCTTCGCTCGCCACGTTCGCTCCTCCCGTCGTGGAACTCCTGACGGCCACGAACGGCCGGGGTTCTCCTCGCCAGCAGTTCTTCGGCCAATTCCGAACTTCGTCGTAGCAATCCCCCTCCCGGCATGGGATAATAGTGGGTTCACCCCGGAACCGCCGGGGGAAGGAGAATCGAATGCGGAAGCTCTCGCAGGACGAGTCGTGGGTGATCTACCAGACGGTGAACAAGGGGGTCGTGTCCGCCCAGAACTCGGTCTGCGAGCGGGACGAGTGGGAGGCCATGGAGACGCTCCGCCCGGGCGCGCAGTGCCTCGTCCAGGAGGGGATCGCGAGCGAGGGCGTGGCCGAGCGGCTGGCCCGCGGCAAGTCCGGCGACCCCGTCCCGCGCGGCTCCAAGATGCGCTGACGGGCGCCTACGGTGCCGCGTTCCGGGTCACATCCGGCGCAGCACCGTGGCCTCGGCGAGAAGGAGGACGGCCGCGGTAAACCCGCCGGCCAGGCTCCCGACCAGGACCGCCCCCCACGCCCCGGTCGCGTCGACGACCCCGAGGCCGGCCCCCACGCCGGCGGCGAGGACGACGCCCGCCCACACCAGCTGCCGCGCGACCGCCCCACCCGTCCGCTCCGGCCCTCCGCCCGGAATTCCCGCCCACCCGTCCCCGGCCTCCGCGAGCGCCCGCCCGAAGGCGGGCTCCTCACGCAGCTCCTCGACCAACCCGGCCACCGCCGGGTCCGTCCGGGCCAGGTCGATTAGCGCATCCCCGACACCCTCCAGCGCCGCGGGCGGCAGGTCGGCCAGCCGATCCCGGAGCTCGGCCACCAGCGCCGGGCGCTCGATCCCGGCGGCGGCCAGGCGGCACAGCATGACGAGGGCGTCGTGGTACCCCGCGCCGGCCCGCTCCCGGAGCACCGGGAGGGCGTGCTCGCGGTACTGGCCGAGGATCTCGACGAGGGCGTACTGCCAGCGGCCGATCCAGGCGGTCGCGCTGGGTTCGCGGGCGGCGAAGCCGGGCGGCGGCTCGATCATGTCGTTGAACCGGCGGGCCAGCTCGGGCACGACCTCCGGCCCGTACGCCCCCGGGAAGCGGCGGGCCGCCTCCCGGACGGCCCCCTCGTCCCGCAGCGCGGCGACGGCCGCGACGCTCCGGTCGAGGTCCCCGTCTGATCGATAGTGGCTCACAGCTGTCGCCATCCGTTGCCCCGGTCAGGCGAACACCTCGCGGATCGGGGCGCCCTCCGGCAGCAGCGGGATGGGCCGGTCGAGCCGGTCGCGCAACTCCAGGTCCGGGGCGATGCCGAGGGCGTGGTACACCGTCGCCACGATGTCGCCGGCGCTGACCGGGTTGCGGCTCGGGTAGGCGCCGAGCTTGTCGCTCGCCCCGTGGACGTACCCGCCCTTCGTGCCGCCGCCGGCGAACAGGACCGTGTAGCAGTGCTCCCAGTGGTCGCGGCCGGCCCCGCCGTTGATCCGCGGCGTGCGGCCGATCTCGCCCATGACGACGACCAGCGTGCGGCCGAGCAGCCCGCGGTCGAGCAGGTCGGCCAGCAGCTGCGCGTACGCCCGGTCGAACGGCGGCAGCAGCTCGTTCTTCAGCTTCGCGAAGTTCTGGCCGTGCGTGTCCCAGGTGGCGTTCGCGTCCGGCGCCCAGCTCACGCACGCCAGCCGCGTCCCGGCCTCGACCAGCCGGCGCGCCAGCAGCAGGCTCTGGCCGTAAATGTTTCGGCCATAAGCGTCGCGGACCCGGGCGGGCTCGCGGTCCAGCAGGAACGCCCGCTGCGCCGCCGGCGACGTGAGCAGGTCGCACGCCCGCGCCTGGAGCCGCTCCAGGTCGTCGGTCAGGCCGGCGCGCGCGGCGGTGGCGGTCCGGTTGACGCCGGCGAGCAGGTCGCCGCGGTCGCGGACGCGGTCGGCGGTCATGCCGGCGCCGGGGTGGATGGCCGGCAGGTTGAACCCGTCCGGGCCGTCGCCGCGGAGGACGAGGAACGGGTCGTGCGTCTTGCCGAGCCAGCCGCCGAGGAACCCGGGCTGCGGCGGCCCGCCGGCCCCCTCGGCGGTGAGGTACGGCATGAGGACGTAGCCCGGGACGTGCGACGCCGGCGGGCGGTGCCGGCCGACGACCGAGCCGATGGCGGGGTGGTCGGTGGCCTTCGCGCCGACGATGCCGGCGCGGACGTTGGACGGGACGCCGGTGAGGGCGGTGTACACGGCGGGGGCGTGGGCGACCTGGTCGTGGTGGACGGAGCGCACGAGGGTGCAGTGCGACATCAGCCGGGCGAGCCGCGGCAGGTGCTCGCAGACCTGCACGCCGGGGACCGCGGTGCCGATCGGCCGGAACTCGCTGCGCATCTCCTGCGGCAGCTCCGGCTTCATGTCCCACGTGTCGAGGTGGCTGGGGCCGCCGTTGAGGAACACGAGGATGCACGAGTCGGCCGGCGGCGAGCTGCCGTCGCGGGCGGACCGCTCGTCGGCGGCGAGGAGGGATTGGAGCCCGAGGTTGAGGGCGCCGGCGGTGCCGACCTGGAGCATGTTGCGGCGGGTGAGCCCCACCGGCCCCGGGCAGTGTGCGGGTGGTCGCATCGGGAGCGTGACCTCGGTCGGGCCGCGACCGCGAGGGCGGACGGGCGTCGGGGCGGGTACACCGAATCTACCCGATTCCGGGTCGTCCGTCGACGGTTCCGCCGCCGAACCTGGAACTCACCCGCGCCGGTCGCGTCACCGCCCGGACTTGAGGTCGAACTTCATCGTGTTCGACCCGGGCTTGATGTCCTCGACCAGCTCCGACTTCGTGTTGAACCGCTCCGGGAACAGCGGCTCGGTGACCCTCACCTCCTCCTCCTTGCCGTCGAAGCCCTTCTGCCGCCGCGTGCCCACCTGCTTCTGCCCGGTCAGCTCGACCCGGTAGCGGCCCGGCTTCAGCTTCACCTCGAACGCCCCGTCCCGGATGACGGCCCCCTCGCGGTCCGACCCGCCCCCGGTCATCACGAACGTGACGGCCCCGTCGGCGACCGGCCGGCCGTCGAGGGTGACGGAGCCCGTCACGTGCGACGGCCCGTCCCCGCCGCAGCCGGAGAGCGACGCCAAGAGAAGGGCGGCAGGCAGGCATCGGGTCATGGGCGCGTCGGGGGTTCGAGGGCGCGGCCGGGCGCGGTCATTCCGAGACGACCTCGCCGAGGTCCATCGTCCCCATCGCCTGCCACGCCGTGGGGTTGATGGTCTTGGTGACGAACCGCGTCGAGCCGTCGCCGTACACCGCGTTCACCCCGCCGGTGTGGCGGCTCCGGGCGGCGTTCTGGCGGGTCGTCGTGCCCGTGTCGGCGCAGGGCATCAGCGGGTCGGTGTTGGCGATGGTGCCGCACAACGCGTTGTCCGGGACGGAGCTGTTCGGCCCGTTGATCGTCATGAAGATGTTCGGGCAGTGGCTCGGGGACGACATCGTCGCGTCGTGCCAGATGTGCCCGCGGAAGTCGCCCGACGGCCAGTGCCCCCCGCCGCCCTGGTTGTTGTCCTGCCGGGCGACGATGACCTCCGACATCATCACCGTGTTGGACGTACCGTCCGAGACCTGCACCAGCGTCGCCTGGTACGGGGTGAACTGGTTGGCCGAGGCGTTGGCGACCGCCGAGCAGCCGAACATGCCGCGGCCGGGGCCGATGGCGCCCCCGCCGAACAGGACGGTGCCGTAGCTCACGAGGTAGTTCGCCCGCGCCGACACGTACCCGGTCTGGTCCGTCCACATTGCGCCCGGGCGGTCGCTCGGGCAGTAGAAGACGTTCAGCTGCACCTGCGTGACCGCCAGGTTCGGGGCGTTGTACCAGTGGGTGTTCAGGTTGTACCCGGCGACGAGCGGGGCCTGCTCCAGGTACGGCATGACGAACGGCGCCCAGTTCTGGCGGTTCGGGCTCACCTGCGTGAAGTACGGGAGCTTGCCGGTCACGTCGTGGTAGCCGTGCATGGCCAGCCCCCACTGCTTGAGGTTGTTCTGGCACTTGGCGCGGGCGGCGGCCTCGCGGACCTTCTGGACGGCCGGCAGGAGGAGGCCGATGAGGATGGCGATGATGGCGATGACGACCAGCAGCTCGATCAGCGTGAACCCGCGGCGGGCGGGCGTGAGGCGGCCCATGTGCGGCCTCCGGTGGAAGTGGTCGGAGAAGTGGGCGAACCGGTGAATAATGATCGTCCCGTGTTCAGCTCACGCCGTCAAGACCTTTCGTCCTAGAAGGTGATGCGCCGCTCTCCGACATTCTCCCCGCCGCCGTGACCGTGCGGCTCCGCGCCGCGGAGCCGCACGGTCACAATTCCACCCGAGTTGGTGTCACACCGGCCGGGCGGCGAACGACGGTTGCATTACGGCATGGGGGCGGTTAGTTCAGAAACGGCGGGTACTGCGACGGCGGCGGGGGCGGGTGGATCGGGGGCGGCGGGTGGATCGGGGGCTCCGGGGGCGGCGGGAGCGGTGGGTGCGGAACCGGCGGAATCGGCGGGGAGGTCACCGGCGCGGCGTACAGAACCTCGACCGCCGCCCCGTCCGCCCCCAGCAGGGCGCTCACGCGCCCGTCCCCGACCTCCTGAAGCCGGATCCGCTCCCACGTCCACTGCCGGCGGACGACCGCGTCCGCCCGGACCGGGATCACCCGGGAGTCCGTCCCGTCCGTGGACACCGTCAGGCTCGTTCCGTCCGCCGCCACCCCCACGACCGCCGCGCCCACCCGCACCGCCCCCGGCGGGAGCGACCAGTAGACCTCCCCCCCGGCCCGGGGCGCCAGCGCCAGAGCCGGGCCGGTCGGGGTGAGCCACTCGGCCACCACCCCGAACCGGTTCCCGTCCACCCGCAGCCCGGTCCGGCCGGCCGGGTCGCCCAGCAGGTACGAGGACTCCTCCACCCCGGTGGCCCCGTCGAACACCTTGACGTGGGGCGCCCCCCCGACCCCCGGGGCGGTCACCACGTCGGCCCCGCCCATCACCAACCGGCCGCCGGCGATCCGCCACTCCCCGCCGACGGTGGTCACGTGTACCCCGGCCCGCATCCCCGGGTCGTAGGCCAGGTACGAGTAGGCCTCGGCCAGCGGACCCGTCACCCCGAACACGCCCTCGATCGGGGCCGAGTACACCGCGACCCGCGGGGCCCCGCCCGGCCCGGCGGCGACGATCACGTCGGCCCCGTGCGAGAAATCGACGTTCCCGCCGGCCACCCGCACGCCGCCGCGGAACTCCGGCTCGAACGCCAGGAAGTCGGCGAACA
>DASPHQ010000405.1:0-6359 GCA_035629595.1 Urbifossiella sp.
TGGTGCCGTCCTTCCCCGCCGCGTCCATCGCCTGCAACACGATCAGCACCGAGTAGCGGCCGTCGGCGTACAGGAGGTCTTGCGCTTCCGACAGGTCGGCGAGGTTCGTTTCGAGGATCGTCTTGGCGCGATCCTTCAGCGCGTCCTTGCCGAGCTCCTCGAACTCGTCCGACTGCTTCCAGCCGGGGTTGTGGTCCTTCAGCCGGAACTTTTTGCCGGGCTTCACGCGGAGCAGGTCGATCACGTCGGGGCGAATCATGTTCGGTCCTCGGTCGCGGTTAGCGGAAGCACCGGGCCAGCCGGGCGTCGTCGGTCAGGTGCCGCTCGACCTCCGGGAGAGCGTCCTGGGCGGACAGTACGGTGTAGAAGTTCGCCTTCACCGCCGGGGCGGCGCGGACCGCGGCCAGCCACTCGGCCCGGTCGAACGGGTCGGCGGCGACCACGTCCCAGAACCCGGTGGCGTCGAACAGCGCGGCGATCTGGTCCGCGTGGCTCCCCTGCACCAGCGCCATCAGGTACGTGGCGACGCCGACCTGGAGGCCGTGGAGCCGCGGCCGGGCCGAACTCGCGTCGAGGGCGTGCGAGATCAGGTGCTCGCTCCCGCTCGCCGGCCGCGACGACCCGCACACCTCCATTGCCACGCCGTTCATCATCAGCGCCGTCGCCAGCAGCCGCACGCCCTCGGCGTCGAGCGCCGGGTGGCTGAGGACGGCGTGGACGGAGCCGTCGGACATCAGCGCGGCGAAGTCGTCCACCGGCTCGCCGACCGCGTGGAACGCCAGCTTCCAGTCGGCGATGGCGGTGAACTTCGCCACCAGGTCGCCGACGCCGGAGAGGGTGAGTACCCGCGGCGCCGCGCCGCACACGGCCGTGTCCACGACCACGCCGAACGGCAGCGCGGCCGGGAGCGACCGCCGCTTCCCGCGCACGGTCAGGCTTGACTGCGGGCTGCAGAACCCGTCGTTCGACAGCGACGTCGGCACCGCGTAGTACGGCAGCCGGCCGAGGAACCCGACGTACTTCGCCACGTCGAGCGCCTTCCCGCCGCCGAGCCCGACCACGGCCGACGCCTTCGGCAGGTCCGCGAACATCCGCGCGGCCGACTCCACGTCGTTGTCCGCCACCTCGACCCACGCCGCCGCCTCGACGCCGTGTTCGGCCAGCGCCGCGGCGGCGCGCTCCGGCAGCGGCGCCGTCAGCCCCTTGCTGACCAGCACCGCCACCCGCCGGTGCCCGCCGCGGGTGAGGTACAGCCCGAGCCGGTCGAGCGCCCCGTCCTTCACCCGGACGAGCGTGGGGATGGCGATCTGCGTCGGGCGGAGCACGTCAGCCCTCCTGCCGGACGAGGACGCGGGCCACGTCCGACCACGCGTCGAACGGGTGGAACGCCAGCCCCTCGCGGGTCAGCACGTCGGCCAGGTCGGCGCGGGCGAAGCGCTGCTCGCCGGGCACCAGCCGCGCGGCCTCGGCGTCCGGGAAGCCGTCGCCGGCGAACGCCACCGCCCGCCCCGCGGCCAGGTGGTCGCGGACGACGCGCGCCTTGTCCACGCCCAGGTTCTCGCACCGGTACGGCGAGCCCACGGGCTTTTCCATCAGCAGCCCGGCCTCGAACCGCCCGGGGTTGGCGTGAACCTCCACCTCGACCCCTGCCGCGGCGAGAAGGCGGCGGATGTACCAGTCGCACCCGGCGGACGTCACCACGACGCGCCACCCGGCCGCCCCCAGCGCTGCGACCGCGGCGTTCAACCCCGGGTCGAGTTCCATCCGGTCCACGACCGCCAGCACCTCGGCCTCCGGGGCGCGGATGGCGGCGAAGTAGCGGCGCAGCGCCTCGAAGTGGGTGATCTCCCCGGCCCGGTAGCCGGCCCACTGGTCGAGCGTGTCCGGCGGCAACAGCCCGTCCAGCGCCAGCTTGTAGAAGTCGTGCCGGGTCATAGTCCCGTCGAAGTCGCTGACCAGGACGCGCGTCGCGGCGGTCATGGGTTCTCCCCCGGAGGCGGGTCCGACCACACCCGCGCGGCGGCGAGCAGCACGGCCAGCCCGGCGAACGTCGAGACGAGGAGCATCACCACGACCTCCGGATCGGTGAAGTTCTGGGTGGCGATCACCAGCGCCGCGGCCACGTTCCGCTGCCCGGTCCCCACGCCGAGGACGGCGCGCGTCTTCCACGCCGGCCCGCCGAGCGCGAACCCGAAGGCCGCGGACAGCGTCACGAACGCGACTGCGGACACCACCGCCCCGCTGCCGAGCGTGCCGATCATCGGCCCGGCGTTCAGCCCGACGAGCAAGAGCACGGCGCCGACCATGCTGACCGTCGCGACGCGCTCGACGGTCGGCCGCACCAACTCGGCCCTTGCCGCCGCCCACCGCCGCACCGCCATCCCGACCGCGAGCGGCAGGAGCATGGTGAGCAGCAGCGGGCGGAGGAGTGGCCACGGGTCGGCCTCCACGCCGGGGATCATCTGCGGCAGCGCGACCGGCAGGAACACCACGCTCCCGACCATCAGCAGCAGCATCAACCCGACCGAGAACGCCACGTCCCCCCGCGCCGCGGCGGCGAGCCGGGGGAGGAACGGCGCCCCGGCCGCCCCGCCGAGCAGGATCAACCCGGCCGCGTGCGCCTCGGACAGCGGCACCACCCGCGTCAGCCCGAATGCCAGCGCCGGGGCGATCAGGAAGTTCGCCACCAGCGCCCCCGCCACCAGCCGGATGCGCCGAAGCGGCGCGACCACGGCGGCGACCGTCAGCCCGAGCCCGGCCGCGCTCATGCTGGCGACGACGAAGACCAGGACGGCGAGCCGCGCGACGGCGTCGAGAGCTTCACCCACGGTCAGCCCTCCGAGCCGCCGACGCCCTGCTGGTCGCCGACGGCCGCGCGCCGGCGGTCCACCTCGTCGCGGAACCCGTGTTCGACCGCCCGCTCGAGCATCGCCAGTTCCTCGCGCAGCGGCGGGTGCCGGGCCTCGGGCAGCTCGCGGAGCAGCTGGTCGAGCAGCGCCCGCAGCCGGCGGTTCACCTGGATGCTGCCGCCGCCGTAGTGCCGCACCTCGCTGACCGCGAGCGTCACGTAGTCCGGCCAGTCGGGGGTGCCGTACACCACCCGCACCACCCCGGCGGTGTCGCGGAGCACGCCCTCGTCGAGCCGCCGGCGGCCGAGGAACAGGAGCAGGCTGGCGATCTGGTCCAGCGCCAGGACCGCCGTCGTCGGGTCGTTGACCGCGGGGGACAGGGCGCGGGCGGCCACGTCCACCAGGATGCGGAACACGAAGCGCGGGTCCTGTTCCAGCGTCCGCTCGGCCCCGACCGCAACGCACCCGCGCGCCGAGGCCTCGTCCACCGCCTTCCCCCCGACCACGCGCACCAGTGGGTCACCGGGGCCGACGAAATCCCCTACCTGCGGGACGAGTTCGACGACCGCTTCCGCGCGCTGCGCAACCCGCGCCAGCCCCGCGGCGTGGAAGGCGAGCACCGACCCGGACCGGCCGACGTGCCCGACCACCCGCAGGGGTGCGGCCGGCAGCGGCGCCCGCGTCGGCCCCTCGGGCCGGCCCGGGTCGTAGGCGGTCGGGTACACTTCGGCGATGACCTCCCGCCCGCGGTCGGCCACGAGCTGCATCATCGTGCTCGGCCGCAGCGCGGACGACAGCTCCTGCACGAACACGAAGAACAGCACGATGCACCCGAGGTTCAGCAGCACCGCCACCCCGACGTGCAGGTCCGGCACCGCGTCCTCGATCCGCGACAGCGCCCCCAGGGTGTACGCGAACGTGAACGTGAACGCCGCGAGCGTCACCTTCACCAGCGGCATGGCGAACACGAGGGCGATGATCCGCGGGGTGAGCTGGCCGGCGGCGAGCTGCACCACGATCAGCACCGACGACAGCACGAACACGAGGAACGTGAGCATCGACCCGGCCAGCGCCCCGAGCACCACCTTCGCCCCGTCCGGGGTGTAGCCGAACACCCGCCACCCGGTCGCCGCGTCCAGCGCGCGAACGGCCGGTGCCGCGACCAGCGCCGCGGCCAGGGCGGTGACGGCCCACGGCACCAGGGAGGTGCGGGCGGTCAGCCGGAGCCGGTAGTGCTGCTCCCACGTCACGGTGTCTCCTGTGCGCCGAGCCGCGGCGCGCCGTGGGCGTCAGCCACCGGATTCCTGAGCCCGGAGGGCGTCGGCGTGTAGCCCGGGGTGCAACCCCGGGCGGCCTGCGGCGGAGTTCGCACCGCTTCGCCCCACCGGTCACGCCGTCGCCCACCCGGGGTTGCACCCCGGGCTACACGCCGTCGCCCTCCGGGCTCAAGCCCCGAGCCGAGAACCCGGGGGCCGACGCCCCCGGCTCGCCGCGCCGAAGTTGCCGCCTCACGCCGGCCGGCACGGGCCGGCCTTCCACACGTCGCGGCAGTACTCGAAGATCGTCCGGTCGCTGGAGAACTTCCCCGACCGCATCACGTTGTGGACCGCCTTCTTCGCCCACGCGTCGCGGTCCTGGTACAGCGCCATCACGCCCTGCTGCGTCTGCACGTACCCGCCCAGGTCGGCGAGGTGCAGGTAGTAGTCGCCCTTGCCCAGCAGCGTCTCGCGGATCGTCTCGAACGCGCCGGGCTCGTCCGGGCAGAAGTGGTTGTCGAAGATCAAGTCGAGGGCGGCGCGCGTCTCGGGCTCGTTCTCGTAGTGCCACTGCGGGCTGTACCAGCCGCGGCCGCCGAGCACCTGATCGGCGGTCAGCCCGAACATGAACACGTTCTCCTGCCCCGCCTCCTCGGCAATCTCGATGTTCGCGCCGTCGCGGGTGCCCACCGTCAGCGCGCCGTTCATCATGAACTTCATGTTGCTGGTGCCGCTCGCCTCGTACCCCGCCGTCGAGATCTGCTCCGACACGTCGGCCGCGGGGATTAGCTGCTCGGCGAGCGTGCAGGAGTAGTTCGGCAGGAACTCGACCCGCAGCTTGCCGCGGGTCGCGGGGTCGGCGTTGACCACCTTACCGATGCCGGCGATGAGCTTGATGATGACCTTCGCCAGGTGGTACGCCGGCGCCGCCTTGCCGGCGAACAGCACCGTCCGCGGCGGCACCGCGAGGGACGGGTTCTCGCGCAGCCGGTTGTACCAGACGACCACCTGGATGGCGTTCAGCAGCTGCCGCTTGTACTCGTGGATGCGCTTCACCTGCACGTCGAACAGCGTGTCCGGGTCGAGCGCGATCCCGGCGGTCGCCTTGATCCAGTCCACGAACCGCCCCTTCGCCGCCCGCTTCGCCGCGAGGAACTTCGCGCGGAAGCCGGCGTCGTCGGCGAGCTTGTCGGCCTGCTTCAGCAGCGACAGGTTCGTCACCCAGTCGGGGCCGACGGCGTCGGTGAGGAGCGCCGCCAGGTCGGGGTTGCACAGCAGCAGCCACCGCCGCGGGGTGACGCCGTTGGTCTTGTTGTTGAACCGCTCCGGGAACAGCGCCGCGAAGTCCGGGACGGTCGTGGTGCGGAGCAGCTCGGAGTGGATGGCGGCGACGCCGTTGGTGCTGTGCGTGCCGACGATCGCCAGGTTCGCCATCCGCACCTTGCGGACGGCCCCGTCCTCGATCAGGCTGACGCGCGCCAGTCGCTCCTCATCGCCGGGGTGCTTTGCGGCCACGTCGCCGAGGAACCGACGGTTGATCTCGTAGACGAGTTCCAGGTGCCGCGGCAGCAGCGCCTCGAACAGCTCGACCGGCCACTTCTCCAGCGCCTCCGGCAGCAGCGTGTGGTTCGTGTAGGCGAGCGTGCTGGTGGTGATGTCCCACGCCTGGTCCCAGCCGAGGTGGGCCTCGTCGAGCAGGATGCGCAGCAGCTCCGGCACCGCCATCGCGGGGTGTGTGTCGTTCAGCTGGATCGCCACCTTGTCGGGTAGCGCGGCCCAGTCGTTGCCGCGGCGGCGGAACCGCTCGACGATGTCGGCGAGCGAGCAGCGGACCAGGAAGTACTCCTGGAGGAACCGCAGCGACCGGCCGCGGGCCGTCGAGTCGTCGGGGTAGAGGACGCGGGTGAGGGACTCGGCCAGCACCCGGTCGGACACGGCGCCGAAGAAGTCGCCGGAGCTGAACTCGCCGAAGTCGAACACGTCCGGCGTCGCGGCCTGCCAGAGCCGCAGGGTGTTGATCGTCTTCCCGCCGTACCCCACCACCGGGCGGTCGTAGGGAATTCCGAGTACGCTCATCGGCCGGCCGCGCTGGACGCTGATGTCGCCGTGCCGGACCTCGAACGAGCACGCCAGGGGGACGGACACCTGCTCGCCCGGCCGGACCACCTCCCACGGGTCCGGGTGCGTCAGCCACGGGTCCGGCTGTTCGACCTGGTTCCCGTCCCGGAGCTCTTGGCGGAAGATGCCGTAGTCG
>DASPHQ010000406.1:0-2027 GCA_035629595.1 Urbifossiella sp.
GCGAGATGTCGCCGCTGTTCGAGCTGGTGCAGCAGGGCGTGGATCTCAAGACGATCGAGTGGGCGGCGCACTAACCGACTGGAAGCTGTCGGCTATCAGCCGACAGCCAGACCAGGTACCGTACCCGGCACAACCCAGACCGCCGGCTGACAGCTGACAGCCGATAGCTCATAGGAGACTCACGATGCCGTACAGCGACAAGGTGCTCGAGCACTACAACAACCCGCGGAACGTCGGCAGCTTCGACGCCAAGGACGAGACGGTCGGCACCGGCCTCGTCGGCGCCCCGGAGTGCGGCGACGTGATGAAGCTGCAGATCAAGGTCAACCCGCTCACCGGGGTGATCGAGGACGCGCGGTTCAAGACGTTCGGGTGCGGGTCGGCCATCGCCTCCAGCTCCCTCGCTACCGAGTGGCTCAAGGGGAAGACGGTGGACGAGGCGCTCGACATCAAGAACACGCAGATCGTCGAGGAGTTGGCCCTGCCGCCGGTGAAGGTCCACTGCTCGGTCCTCGCCGAGGACGCCATCAAGGCGGCGATCCAGAACTACCAGACGAAGCAGGACACCGCCGCGACCCGCGAGCCCGCGGCCGTCGGCTGACCCGAAAGGCGAACCGCCGCCGGCGGTAGACCTCTCTAACTCCCAGAATCCTTCCTCGAAAGGGACACGCACATGGCGACCGCGACGGAAACGATCGGGCTCGGCCGGACGAGCAGCACCCCCGCCCCGGTGGCGGCCCCGCTGACGGTGACCGAGCGGGCGGCCGAGGAGGTTCGGCGGCACATCGCCGACGTGGCCGCGTCCGGCTCGGCCGAGGCCGGCAGCCCGCTGTACCTCCGCGTCCGCGTGCAGGGCGGCGGGTGCAGCGGCTTCCAGAACAAGCTCGACCTCGACCCGAAGTACGACGAGAAGACCGACCACAAGTTCGAGTTCCACGGCATCGAGGTGGTGGTGGACAAGCGGTCGATGCTGTACCTGGACGGGGCGGTCGTGGACTTCCACGACGACCTGAACAAGCGCGGCTTCACCGTGAACAACCCGAGCGCCAAGTCCACCTGCGGGTGCGGCAGTTCGTACTCCATGTAGTAGTTTCGAGTTCCGAGTTTCGAGTTCCAAGTTGGGCGTTCCCACTTGGCCTCAAACTTTGAACTCGAAACTCGGAACTCGAAACTGACCATGGACCACTTCGCCCGCCTCGGCCTGCCGAGGCGGTTCGTCGTTGACGCGGCCGCGCTGGAGCGGGCGTACCTGGCGCACTCGCGGGCGGTCCACCCGGACTACCACGCCGCCGGGGCCGCCGGCGAGTTGGCCGCCAGCACCGAGATGTCGGCCGCGGTGAACGAGGCGTACAACACGCTGCGAGAAGCGTTCGCGCGCGCCGAGTACCTGCTCGGGCTGCTCGGCGGGCCGCCGGCGAGCCGGGAGAAGGGCGTCGAGCCGACGTTCCTCGCGGAGGTGATGGACCTCCGCGAGCGGATCGAGGACGCGAGCCAGCACGCGGCCGTGAGGGGTGAGATCGCGGAGCGCACGGCCGCGATTGAGACGCAGGTAGCGGACGGGTTCGCGCGGGCACAAGCCCGGCCGGACGACGCGGCGGAACTGCTGGCGATCCGCCGGGCGCTGAACGCCTGGAGGACGCTCCGCAGCCTGGCCCGCACCCTCCCCGACGACTGACCCGGGGCGCTTAGCTCAGCGGTAGAGCACTCCCCTTACACGGGAGTGGTCACAGGTTCGAATCCTGTAGCGCCCACTGCCCACGCCGCGGAGGTGTGCCGTGTCCTTCCCCGAACTCCTCGACGCCGCCCGCGCCCTGCCGCGGGAGGAACAGTTGCAACTGGCCGAAGCGCTTCTTGCTTCCCTCGCCGGCGTCGGTCCGACCGCGGCGGATGAGGAATTACTGCGGCGGATGTTTCCGCCGGGTGTGGTACACGACGTCTATTCACCACACGACTCCTACGGCGCGGCGGTCGCCCTCCAGGAACTGTTGGACGCACAGGCGGCCCGGCAATGACCGCCCCGGCCGTAT
>DASPHQ010000407.1:0-3561 GCA_035629595.1 Urbifossiella sp.
CCCTGTGCCTGATCTGCTTCAACCTGCTATGACCTCATTCCGCCACCGTCTCTAAACCGTGGACGACGGGTCAGGCCCCTCTCGGTCGGAATTATCGAATCTGGAGTACTATCTCCCGACACCCGCAGTTCGTTACCGACGTCCCGTCCATGCACAGCCTTCGGTACCGGGAAATGCTCGGGAATCGGCCGCCTCCAGACGCGTATCTCTTGTGCCGGCGGACGCCGCCGGCCGAGACCCGCGGAGAGACTGCTGTGAACCCGTTCCACTGGTTCTTCCCGCCGGACCCGCCCTCCGAGTCAACGCACCCGCACCTACACACGGAGCCCCGGTTCGGCGGGGGTCTCGGCTACGCCCGCTGCGCCCCAGGGTGCGACTGCCTCGGGTTCGACGCCGGGTGGCGGTCGGGCGAGGCGCTCACCTCCTCCTCGCCCTGCTCCTTCTGCCAACACGCGTACTGCGATCACTGGTAGCGGCAGGAATACCCCCAGCCTCGACCCGTACTCTCTCCACCCGCGTCGGCCCGTCGTCGGCGCGGCGCCCGGCCCCCGCACGCACGGAGGAGGTGGATCATGTTTCTGCACACGCCCGTCGTCACTTGGGTCGTCACCGAACTGGCCGGGTACGTCGCCCGGTCACACTTGGAGTGGCCGGAGCAGGACGTCCGCTGGCTACAGGCCGCGTCCGCATGCGTGACCGCCGGCGGGAGCGGGTTTGGCACCCTCGACGTCGGTGGACTGGTGCTGTCCGTGCCGGTCGTGGCGATGTACGTGAACCAGATTCCGAACCTGCCGGGGCCGGTCCGCCGCGGGCTGAACGTGGTCATGCCGCTGGTCCACGCCGCTCTCGCCGCGCAGGCTCACCCGGCCGCCGGAGGGTGGTCGCCCGACGGGGGGATCACGGCATGACCCGCGCCGTCGTCGTGCTCGGCTGTGTTGCGTGCGGGGGGTGGCTGGCGGCCCCGCCGCGGCCGGCGCCCGCGGACGTCTCCGCGCCGGACCGATCGGCGGTCGCCGCGACACGGGAGGTATCCGGTACGCCGGCGTTGCGGCTGCGGCAGGCGGGAGTTCCCGCGCCAGCGGCCGCGGCGCTCGCCCGGGACTGGGGCTGGGTCGGGGTGAAGGTTCACGCCGCCCACGGGGACGCCGGCGTCCGCTGCCTGACCGCGTTCGGCGAGGACGCGCTCCCTGTGCTGTTTGGTGGCGACGCGCGGGCGCTCGCCCGCGCCGCCGCCCTCCCGGCCGAGCGCCGCGACGTGCTCCTCGGGTCGTGGAAGACCGACCTGCTCCGCTGGGCGGCCGGCGACCGACTCGACCGGGTGCTCGACCGCGCCGACCTGCTCGACGCGGACGACTGGGCGCTGCTTCGCCGCCACCCCGCGGCGCTGCCGCTGTTCGCGGCCACCGAACACCCGGCCGTGCGCGAGGCGGTGCGGCGCGACGGGGCGGCGGCGGTCGACGTTCTCGCCGCCGTTCAGTACCTCGCCGGCGGGCGGGCGACCGTGGCGGTGGCGCGGGAGTGGGTCGAGGCGGCGGACGACGTGACCGCGGTGGTCGAGCGGTACGGGCCGGCCGCGCTGCTGGTCGTGCTGCCGCCCGACGACGCACGCGCCGCCGGCTTCCGCGCCGTCCGCGCCCACGCCGTCGCCCGGCTCGGCGCCGAACTCGCCGTACCGCTGTTGCTGGCTAACCGCGCGGAAATCCTGGGGCGGCTCGCCCGGCGCGAGCCGGTCGGGAGCCTGACGCGGGCGGTCGACCGGCTCGCGGGGCTGCCGGGGGCGGCGCGGGCGGCGGTGGTCGGGCGGCCGTCGGCGGTGCGGGTCGCGTCGGTCACGGCATACGGCCGGGCGGTCGGCGCCGAGGCGCTCCGGGCCGCCGGCGAGTGGGCCGATTTCCTTGACGAGAGCTTCGCGCCCGGCGAGACACAGCAATTGCTGTTCACGCTCGCCGCGACCGACCCGGAGGCGGTCGCCGTTGTCGTCGCCTTCCTCGACCACCCGGCGATGGGGCGGCTGCTCGCCCGCCCCGAGCTCGCCGACCCGGACGCCGCCCGGCTGCGGCTGGCGCTGCGGCAGGTCGCGCTCGGCGGCGAGGGGCGGCTGGAAAACCTGTCCCGCGTGACGAACCTGGGTGGCGAACTGGGTCCGCGTGACACCACCCTGACGGCATGGGACCTCGTGCCCGGCATCGCCGTGTTCCGCGTGGTGCGCGACGCCTCGCGGGGGCTTCACGTGTCGCACGCCGACGTACTCCTCGCGGTCGGGTCGGACGCCCTCGCGCTGCTCGGCTCGGCAGGGCTGGCGCGCGTCGGGGCGAAGGCGATCGGCCGCGGCGTCGGTCTGCTGACCCGGCAGGCCGGCCGAGCGGCGCCGCGGCTGGCGCGGGCGGCGTCCCCGCTCGGCCGGGCGTACACGTGGGTGGTCGCCCACGAACTCCAGTTCGCCGCCGCGCACGTCGGCTGGGCGTTCATCCCGGGCGCGGTCGAGCAGGGGCGGCGGTTACTCGCCGACAGCCCGCCGCCGGCTCACCTGATGGAGGTGCTGTACCCATGAAGCTCCTGGCGACGGTCGTAGCGGTGGCGGTGACTGCGGCGCCGGCGGCGGCGCAGGCGGGGAAGGTGGCCGGCGAGTTGGCCGAGTTGCTCGTCCGCGGCGAGGCCCGGGCCGGGGCAAAGGCGGCGGCGGTCGGCGGCGACGTGCTCCGGGCATTCCGGGCGAAGGCCGTGGTGAAGGCGGTGGCCACCGAGGAGCAACTGCTCGCCCGGCTCCGCGCCGCCGTCCCGCTGGCCGACGACGCCGCGCTGACGAGCTTCAAGGCGCTGCCGCCGGCCGAGAAGGCCGTGGTCGCCGATTTCGTCGAGGCGCAGGCGCGGGTCGTTCGGGCACACCCGGAGGGCGCGCGGACGGCCGCGTGGCTCACGCCCGAGGGAATCGCCCAGACGCGGGTTCACGGCCCGTGGGTCGCTGACATCGGCCGCCAGTTGAGCGGCCCCGAAGCTGCGGCGGCGCTCGCCCGCTCCGGCCTGAGCGAGTCGGCCGCGAGTCGGCTGTTCCGCGCCGCCGTGCGGAAGACGGGCGCGGGGTTGGACGTGTTCTGGAGGAACGTGGTGGTCCCGCACTGGGGGAAGCTGCTGGCGGCCGGCGGCCTGGCCTACATCCTGACGCACCCGGACGAGTTCGTCGACGCGGCCGGCGACCTCGTCGAGGGGGCGACCCAACGGCTGGCGACGTTCGGCGTCCGGCTCGCCGACAAGCTCCCGGGCGAGATCGGGGAGTCCGTCCGGGGCGTGGTGTGGGCCGAGGCGCGCGACCGGCCGGTCGGCACCGTCGTCGCCGGCGTCGCCGGCGTCGCCGGCGTGCTGCTGCTACTCCGCAAGTTCGTCCGCTGGTACGCCGCCGCGTGGCGCGGCGGGCCGGCGTTGCCGTCCGGGTTCCCGCCGGGGTTCCCGCCGGGGTTCCCGATGACGCGGCCCCGCTAAGCGAAGGTCGATCCGTTCACCCGATCAGGAGGCGCCCCATGACCCGTTCGAGTCGCACGCCCCGGCCGCCGGGGAACCCGTACA
>DASPHQ010000408.1:0-3507 GCA_035629595.1 Urbifossiella sp.
TGCTGTTCCTCGGCGAGAAGGGGCAGGCCAAGAGCCGCCTCATGCGGTCGCTCGTCCGCTTCCTCGACGACGTACCGTACCTCGACATCCCCGGCAGCCCCGTCCACGAGGACCCGGAGAAGCCGATCACCCGGGCCGCGAAGGAATTGCTGGCGAACACGCCTGAGGAGCGCGTGCCGATCGCGTGGTGGCCGCGGGAGCAGCGGTACGCGGAGCGGCTGGCGCCGGGCACCAAGTTCGCGGACGTGATCGGCGAGATCGACCCGGCGAAGCTCGCGACCGGCACCAGCATGGGCGCCGAGGAGGCGTTGCACTTCGGGCTCATCCCCCGAATGCACCGCGGCATCTTCGCCATGAACGAGGTGCCTGAGCTGGACGAACTCATCCAGGTGGGGCTGTTCAACATCCTCGAAGAGCGCGACGTGCAGATCCGCGGCTACCCGATCCAGTTCGACCTCGACGTGCTCGTGTTGTTCAGCGCCAACCCGACGACGTACAACCGCTCGGGCAAGGTGATCCCGCAGCTGAAGGACCGCATCGGGTCGCTGATCCAGACGCACTACCCGACCGAGCGGGCGCTCGGCATCGAGATCATGGAGCAGGAGGCGGGGCTGGACGTGGGCGGCGACTACCCGGTGTTCGTGCCGTACTTCATGAAGGAGATCGTCGAGCAGGTGAGCGTGATGGCGCGGAAGTCGAAGTACGTGGACCAGTCGAGCGGGGTGAGCGCCCGGTTCAGCATCGCCAACTACCGGACGATGGTGGCGAGCGCCCGGCACCGCGGGGTGCGGCTCGGCGAGAAGCCGGCGGTGCCGCGGATCAGCGACCTGGGGCACCTGCCGACATCGGCCCTCGGGAAGCTGGAGCTCGACCTGATGGGCGCGCACCAGATGAGCGAGAAGCAGGTGCTGGAGAGCATCGTCGCGGAGGCGGTGCGGGCGGTGTTCGAGGAGTACGTGGAGGCGCACGGGCTGGACGACATTACGGACGTGTTCGGCAAGGGGGTGAAGGTGGAGGTGGGCGACATGCTGCCGAGTTCGGACTACGCGCCGCGGATGAAGCGGGTGCCGAAGGCGTGGGAGAAGGCGTTCGAGGTGAACGCGGGGGAGTCGGACGCGGTGCGGGCGAGCTGCGTGGAGTTCGTGCTGGCGGGGCTGTATGCTAGCGACAGGATCAGCCGAAGCACCCGCCACGGCCGCATCAGCTACGAGACGTGAGCATGACCGAACTCGTCACCTACGAGGAGCGGCTGAACCGCGATATTTCGTGGGCGTTGATGGAGGGGAGCATGCACTTCGAGAAGGAGAGCGCGGTCCACCAGTCGCTCCGGCGGATCGCCCGGCGGCTCGACGAACTCGGCATTCCGTACGCCGTGGTTGGTGGGATGGCGATGTTCCTCCACGGTTTCCGGCGGTTCACGGAGGACGTGGACATCCTCGTCACGAAGGAATCACTGGCGACGATCCACGCCCGGCTGGACGGGCTCGGATACCTTCCGCCGTTCGCGGGGAGCAAGAATCTACGCGACACCGAAAACGGAGTGAGGATCGAGTTCCTCGTCTCGGGCGGCTATCCCGGCGACGGCCAGCCCAAGCCGGTGACGTTCCCCGACCCGGCGACAGTCGGCGAGGTGATCGACGGCGTCCGGGTCGTCGAGCTGAGCAAGTTGCTCGAACTGAAACTCGCGTCCGGCACCGCCGCGCACCGGCTGAAGGATCTCGGCGACGTTCAGGAGTTGATCCGCGTTCTCCGACTGACCGAAGACATGGCTGACCGGTTGGACGAATCCGTCCGCCCGCGATACCGCGAGTTGTGGGCCGCGGTTCATGCCGCACGGGGTGATGAGTGAGGCACCGGTCTCAGCACCGCCGCGGTCCTTTCACCTTGTCGTAGACGAGCCGCACCAGTTGCTCCACCAGGTCGAGGTACTCGGTGCCGGCGATCTCGCGGACCTGACACACCAGCTTCCGCCGCCGCTCCAGCAGCTCCACGCAGTTCTCGACGCCAAACTTCTCCAGGGGACCGCCCGGCGCCTGCATGTCCAACAGTTCCTGAACCTCCTCGGGGTGCAGCTGCGCGGCGCGGTCCTTGTTGCGGTCGAGCCAGCCGGTCAGGTCCGGCAGCGTCGCCCGCTCGTACAGGAGCTTCAGGGCCTCCTCGTCGGCCGGCGGCTTGCCGTGCATCCGCGGCAACAGCCGTTCCAGCGGCAGGTTGCGCAGCTCCGTCACCGTCAGGCCCAGCGCGGTGGCGCACTGGCTGACGGTGGCGTTGCGCAGCCGCCGCTTCGCGCCACCGATCAGGATCTGACGGACGGTGTGCCGGTTCAGCTTCGAGATGCGGGCGAAGTCTTCCTGGTTCCAGCCGCGCTCTTCCACCAGCCGCGCAATCTTGTTCGCCAGCTCCGCCCCCGCGGTGCTGACCGTGGCCGCGACGTTCATCCCTGCCCCCTGTGCCGCCCCCGCCCGGGGTGCGCGTCCGACGCGCCCCGCACCGGTCGGGAACGTCCGCCCCGCCGCCAAATGTGTTCCCCACCCCCATCCTAATGCCGGCCCGACCGGGTGGAAGGCCGGGATTCCAACAGTTCGCCAAAAAGTGACGGCCGACCCCCTTCCCGCCGTCGGGAGTGAGGCCGGCCGTGAGTCCGACCGCCCGAGGCCGGTCAGTACGGGCTGGTGGTGCCCGTCAGCCGGGCGCCGCCGGACACCGGGGTGACCGTACCCGGGACCACCAGCCCCGCCTTCGGCGGAACCGGGGCCGGGGTGGTCCGCGGCGGCATAGGGGCCGGCGTCGGCGTCGGCACGGCCGTCGGGGCCGGGGCCGGGGCGGTCGCGGGGGCCGGGGCGGCGCCGCAGCCGTCGCACGCCGGGGCGCAGCTGTCGCAGCCCTTCTTCTTGCCGAACTTGGCCTTGAGCCGGTCGAGGATGCTCACCCGCGGGGCGCGGCCGCAGTCGTCGCACGCCGGGGCGGGGGCCGGGGCGCAGGCGGGGGCCGGCGCCGGGGCGCACGCGGGGGCGGCGTCGCAGCCGCAGTCCCGCTTGCGGCCGCCGAGGCGCGACTTGATCTTGTCGAGCAGGCCGACCTTCTTGCAGCCGACGTCGCAACCGCAGGCCACCGGGCCGCAGTCGCCGCCGGAACAGCCGCCGGAGCCGGCGACCACCGCGGGCGCGGCGGGGGCGGGGGCGGCCGGAGCCGCGGCCGCCGGGGGTTGCCCGGCCGTCACGGCCGAGGCCATCAGGAGAATCGCTGCGTTCACTGGTGCTGTCTCCTCGCGGGACGGAACGGGGTGTGGTGCCGACCGGAAGGAACCCGGGCGCGGCACCGGCGCCCGGGATCGAAAGCGGACGCACCTGTGGCATCGACCCGAATGGGAGCGAACCTGACCAGCGGGGACGGAATTCGTGTAGTCCCGGGGAAGCACGGGCCGGGTGGTGACGGACGGCGAAGGGGTGCCTGATGCGGTAGGGTGGCCGGTGGGCGAAGAGCTGACGGCAGTGCGGGGCGTGAGGG
>DASPHQ010000409.1:0-4163 GCA_035629595.1 Urbifossiella sp.
CCCTCGAACCCGTCGCCCTGGTCGTCGTCTGGAATCCGATCGTCAACCATCTGGGCACCCCTGTGTGATGACCCGGGGCGGGGAGTCGAGCCCCCGCCCCGGGTCGGTTCGTTTGTGGGGGGTGCCGGTGCGGCAATGCCCCGTATCAGCGATCCTTGTCCCTCGCCATCACCCCGCGAGAATCTCCCGCTTTGCCGCCTGCCACGCGGCGATCGCCCCCTCGGCGAACGCGATCACGAACTCCGCCTTCTCCCAGTCCTCCTGCCGGTCCACACCGACGTTGTCGCTGAAGAAATCCCGCGTCGGCTCCCAGTCACCCGGCCGGCAGTTGCTGATGATGGCAAAGAAGGTCTTGGCGGTGTCGTCGCTGTCGGCGTTCCGCAGCTCGTGCATCTGCTTTTCGAGCCGCTCCACCTCCCACGGCTCGGCAGCGTCCACGGCCCACATCCGCCCGAACTTCGCGGCCTCCTCCTTGGTGTGGATGCCGGCCGCGGCCCGCGACTTCCGCATCCGCTCCACCATCCGGGCGATGTCGTCCGGCAGCTCCCGTCCTGACGCCGGCTTGACCCGGGGAATGCCGCTGCTGCTCGGGCGGCTGAGGAACTCGGCGGCGCCGTCTTTCTTCTTCGCCATGACTCGTTACTTGTGGTTGCCCCGGGCGGGTGTTGGTTCGGTTCGCGGGTCGCCCGGCATCCCGCGGCCGTTTCTTGTGGTCACTGCCCAGCATGGCAGACGCCGCTTAATTGCCGCTGAAGTCCGGCTGAATTCTCGCTGCGGTTTCCTTCAGCCAAATCCCAGCGGAAATTAAGGTCTGCTGACCTTGCATCACCCCGCACGTCGGCAGGGTGTGGACAGTGCGACGGCGACGGGCCAGCGAAGCACGTCGAGCCGGTAGGCCAGCGTTCCGGGCCGGATACCCGCGGCCCTGGCAGCCTCGGCGAGCCGCACCGGGCCGGCGTCGGTGTGGATGATCCGCGAGCGGTCGCGGGCCGGCGGCACGTCGGCGAGCAGCGGGGCCGGCCACGTCGCGGCCCATGCCTTGTATCGCGCCGAGGCGGCTTCCCACTGCCGGCCGAAGTAGACCGCCACCTTCCGGCCGTGGTTCTTGAACACCGCACGCCAGACGCGGACGCCGCGGTGAAGCGTCAACCCGGGCACGGGCCGGCCACCCTCAGCCGCGGGCGGCACCTCCACAACCGCGGGGGGTGGCGTGGTGGTCGGCCGGGTTGCAACGATGAACGCCCGCGGCTTTACGTCCCGCAGCCGCTCCGGCGCGCTCCCGGCCTCCGCCGTGGCGAACGTCGCGTCGTCGGCCGCGAACAGCGGTAGGCCGAGTGCGGCCCGCTCGGCCAGGGTGAGGAGTTTCGCCGAGCTGCCGGGCGCGGCCCGGGTGGGGAGAGGCTTCATGCGGCCCTCCGCTTGGCGGCCTCGGGCACGAGCAGGCTGATGGACTCCCACACGACTTCGGAGTAGTCGTCCAGCTCGCGGATCAGCCGGCGGGAGAGGCGGTGGGACTGGGCGAAGTGGTCACCGCCCCACGCCTGGCACACGTCGGTTGACCGGGGGAGGGCCAACCCGGCGTCCTCCAGCACGCGCCGGGCCTCGGCCTTGCCGTACTTCCCTGTGAGGGCGTCGAGCTTGTCGCGGAGCTGGTCGGCGAGCTGCACGACCGCGAGCAAGTCGGCCGGCATCGGCGAGTCGCGGAGCGCCCACAGGCGGGCCATCCGCTCGCGGTTCCGCTTCTGCTCGTTCGGGCTGTCGCTCTCGTGCGCCCGCCGCCGGCTCGGGTGGCTGTCGAGCCAGTCCTCGAACTTCCAGTCGGTGAACTGGCCAACGATGAACTCGTCGGCGTTGCTGACGGCGTCCGGCTCGGTGCGCGCGGCGGACGGCGGCCCGGCCGCGTTGTCCGCGGGGGCTTCGGGTGGTAGAGTCGCCACAGTCTCGTTTCTCCGATGCGGGGGGAGCGGGGCAACCGGCCCGGCAGAGGGTCACAGCTCTGCCGGGCTCCTTCAGTGGACGCCTGATCCTGACACGGTTCAGCCGTTTTATGGCACCGAACGTCATTGTTCTGGATCAATTCGGCAGAAGTGTGCCAGCGAATCTAGCTCAGCCGTTAAGACTGCGGCAATCGGGCTTGATTGCTGGCTGAAGCAAATCAAAATGGCAGCCATGCCAAAGCCCGCCGATGAGCCGATGAAAACGCTCCGGGTCGTGATCGATGAGGATCTCGCCGCGGTCATTCAAGATCGTTGCCAGGGGAAGAAGCGGGGAGCCGAGACTCGACTCGTGAACCTGACCATTCGGCAGCAATTCGAACAACTAGGCTGGATTGACCCGCTACTCAAACCGAGCGGTCGCCACGACGCCAGCGATGATGGCAAGTGACGAGGAAGTGCGACCGAAGAAGTGATCTGACCGAATCATTCGCAGATTTGCTGGACTGACGCCGCATACCGTGCTAGCGTTTATCCAAGCCGGCCGCGGCACCCTTCGCTGCTGTGGGCGACAGCTTGGGTGTTCGCGGCCGGCCTTTTTGTTTCGTACTCTACAAATCGGCGGCTGGAGCCTCAGTCAGCTCTCGTTGCCATTCGTTCAGGACCGCCAACCGCCGCTGGCAGAACCGCATCGCGGCTGAGTCGCTTTCGCCGAGCGCGTGAAGCAAAGCCTTCACGTAGCGGTCGATCAGTGCCCGGCAGTACTCGTGGTCCGGCGACAGCTCCATCGGATCGCACTCCGCCGGATTCGATCAAATCTTGCCACCTCCATGTCACGCAAATCTACTGCCGCGAGTGACGCAACAGCGGGTGATGTCGCCCAGCTTGCCGTTTTGTGTCGTACTTTACAAATCCGCCCTACCCCAGCTCCTTCGCAATCCGCTTGGCGACGGCATCGTTCTGGTCCACGTAGACCTCTGCCGCAACGCGCGGCGTGTCGCCGATCGCGGCAGCTGCAGCGGCGTCCGACTCGTACACCCGCTCCACCTCGGTAGCTCGCGTGTGCCGCAGCTGGTGCGGCGTCCACGGCTTCACCCCGGCCCGCTCGCACGCCGCGGCCACGAGCATTCCGTACAGCCCGCGGCTGACGCGCGTCGTCCGCTTCCCCTTCCCGACCGGCGGCAGAACCCAGAGCGGGCCACCCGTCGCGGCGGCGGCGTCCAGATAGGGGCGCATGACCTTCTGAGCGCGAGCGCCGATCCAAATCCGCTTCACCGCCGCCGCCTGCTCGCGGTGGAGGTTCTTGTGCAGCCCGTACCGAAAGCACCACAGTTCGCCGGTGGTGTCGATGGCGTCCGCCGTCATGGCGCAGAGCTCGTGCGGCCGGCAGCCGACAAGGAGGTGCGTCCGCACCATCGCCTCCAGCACGGTCCGGCGGTTCGGCTGCTCGTGGAGGTGCGGAATCGTGGCTTCCACGTCGGCCACCGGCGCCGACTCCACCCGCGGGTAATCGGGCGCCTCGGTCCGTCCCCGCTGGAGGTTCTCGACGTGTTCGAGCCGTGCGGCCACGTCGGGCGGCACCAGGTCCTGGCCCACGCCCCAGGAGAAGCAACGAGTGATCCGCCACTTGTGGGTGTTCACCGTGCGCCGCGCGTACCCCTCTTTCACCAGCGCGGCCACGACGGTCCGCAGGTGCGTCGCGCGGAACTCGGCGACCGGCACGTCCGGGTAGAGCTCCACCAGGGCGCCGATCGCGGTCCGCTGGTGGTGCCGCTCGGGCGTCGGCTTGCCGTCCTTGCGGTAGTAGTGGTCGACGTGGGCGAGGTACTGCTCGGCGAGCTCGCACACGAACATCGTGTCGCCGGCCGGCGGCGGCGGGGAACCGCGCGCCGCCCACTCCATCTGGAACCGGCGGTATGCTTCGGCCGCGGCCTTGGTGCCAGCCTCGCCGAAGTACCGCCAGTGTTCCTTGCCGTGAACCATCCACCGGCAGTACGCCTGGCCGCTCGAAGCATGGGCCTTGAGCGGCGGACACGGCTTCGGCGGGGCGATGGGTTCGGCACGCCGCGGGTTGAACTTGGCCTTCACCGGCGTGCCGAGGGCGTCGGCCACACTCCACCCCTGCTGGTCGATCCGGGAGCGAATGGTGCCGACGGGAATCCCGGTCCGCTTCGCCCATTCGGCGAGCGTGAGCGTCTCTCCGTCGTGGGAAATTGACCGGGGCGGGTA
>DASPHQ010000410.1:0-4802 GCA_035629595.1 Urbifossiella sp.
CCGCAGCCCGAACTCGACGTACGCCCGGCCCATCCGCCGCAGCCGCTCGACCGGGTCCGCCTCGGCCGCCGCGTCGTCCATGGCCCCGTGGAGAGCCTCGCAGTCCGCGTCGAGCACGGCCCGGAGGACGGCCTTCTTGTCGGCGAAGTAAGAGTAGATGGCGGTGGCGGAGTACCCGACTTTGGCCGCGAGGTTGCGCATGCTCAGCCCCGCAACGCCTTGCGACAGCAGGATGTCCCGGGCCGCGCCCAGGATCTTGTCCGTGAGTTCCTGGCGGTGTTGTTCCTTCCGATCCGACGACTTCATCAGGCCTCCTGTTAACACTGTTAGATTATATAACGCCGTTAACCGACTCTTTCAAGATGCCCGCGGTTTTTTCCCAAATTGCGGTCGAAGGCGCCCCCAGCCCCCGGTTGTGTTGGTGACGAGAGTGAGTGCGACCTGTCCCACCGGCGGCGGGGAGAGCGAAGGGGACTTCCGATGCCATTAGCAGGCAGGGACGGTGGTGGCGGCCTACACCCGGTCGGGGACTCGACGGCCCCGGTCCTCGCCCTTCAGCTCACGCCTCCCTCCACCTCGGGCCGCGGCTCCAACCAAGCGCTCCCGTGATGCGTCGACCCTCGCCGGACCACTGCACAACTTGGCGTCAGTCACTTCCGCACGTGCCCGGTCATGAGGCAACATTGATCCCGTTTCGCTTCCGTCGGTGAAGGCCGGTAAACATTGCGGGTGGCGCAGGCTGCTCGGAAGGTTCCGTCCACGTTGTTCAAGTTGAACAGCCGTGGTTCACCACACCCCGCTGCCGATAACCCCCACAGCCCGACTCCACGGCTCGGCCGGAGCGACCGCTCTGACCGGACCGGCCGCTCCCGTCGGCGCCCGAGGAGCTATCGATGCCCCCGTCCCTGACACTCGCTCGCCGGTTGCGCGCCGCGATCGCCGGCGTCGCGCTCGCCGCCAGTCCGGCCGTAGCCCAACCACCCCCGATCTCGATCGTCCCAACCCCGGCCGCACTCCCGTCGGCCGTCCTGCCGGAGGCCGTCCCGGCGGTCCCGGTCGTCGTGAGCGAGGAGGACGCCGACCCGAAGGGCGGCGGGATGCCGCCCGCCGCCGCACCCGCCGGCGCGGCCCCGAAGGCTCCCGCCCCGCCCCCCGGCCCGAAGTGGGTCACGCCGCCGCCGCGGGCCGGGCTGTTCATCGTCCCGCCCACCGGGTGCGGGTACTACTCGGTCGTGGACCAACTCCGCGGCGAGACCCTCAAGGCACCGCCCAAATACCCCTACCCGCGGTTCGGGTTCATCCAGCACTCCAACTACGACGTCAACTGGTCGTACCTCAAGGACGCCAAGAACACCGAACACGACTACGCCGACCCCCTCAAGTGGATCCCCGTCGCAGACGGCGTGACGCTCAACGTGGGCGGCGATGTCCGCTACCGGCTGATGCAGGAGGAGAACAGCAACAACCGGCTGAACGGGCAGCTCGACAACCACGACCTGTACCGCAACCGCACCTACGCCGACTTGTGGGTGAACGACTGGCTGCGCGTGTACGGCGAGTTCCTCTACGCCGACTACACCCGCCGGAGCGTCCCGCCGCTGGCCACCGACGCCGACCGCGGCGACCTCCTCAACTTGTTCGTTGACCTGCGGGTGTGGGAGTTCGGCGAGAAGAACAACCCCGTGTACGTCCGGACCGGGCGGCAGGAGCTCCTGTACGGGTCGCAGCGGGCGATCAGCACGGTGGACTGGCTCAACACCCGGCGGACGTTCCAGGGCATCAAGGCGTTCACGCGCACCGAGAAGTGGGACTTCGACCTGTTCATGGTGCAGCCCGTCGTCCCGAGCGCCGACCGGTTCAACTCGGTGGACAACAACCAGGTGTTCAGCGGGGCGTGGTTCACCTACCGCCCGGCCGCCGGGATGAACCTCGACCTGTACTACCTGAACCTCGACAACACGAACCCGACGGCCCGCGGCCAGTACGGGGCGGTCGGCGGGCAGAACGTGAACACCATCGGCACCCGGTTCGTGGGGGCCCGGAACAACTGGTTGTGGGACGGGGAGGTGATGGGACAGTTCGGGAGCTACTCGAACCAGTCCATCGTCGCCAAGGCGTTCTCGGTCAGCGGCGGGCACCACTTCAAGGACGCGCCGTGGGAGCCGCAGGTGTGGGTCGGGTACGACTACGCCAGCGGCGACCCGGACCCGCAGAACAGCGGCACCCGGCGGACCTACAACCAGTTGTTCCAGTTCGGGCACTACTACTTCACCTACCTGGACGTGGTGGCCCGACAGAACATCAACGACGTCTACGTCCAGGGGGTGGTGTTCCCCGAGAAGTGGCTGACGTGCATCGCCCAGTACCACGTCCTCCGGCTCGACTCGGACCGGGACGCGCTCTACGCCGCCAACGGCGCCGTGCTCCGGCAGGACCGCACCGGCCGGGCCGGGAACGACGTGGGGAACGCGATCGACCTGCGGGTCAACGCCCACCTCACGAAGCACACGGACGTACTCCTCGGGTACTCCCGGCTGTTCGCCGGCGGGTTCATCCGCAACACCGCCGGGACCGGGCCGAACGCCGGCGCGCTGGCGAGCGACCCGGAGACGTGGTACGTCCAGTACACCTACCGCTGGTAGCCGGCGGCCGATTGCGGTCCCGTCCTTCGCCGCCGCCCGGGTTTCGTGCAGCCGCTGCACGTCCGGGCGGCGGTCGCGTTTTTGGACGACACGTGGTTTGGGGCACGAATGCCCGCCGTTCGGGGGCTCGATACGTGGTCAACCACGTGTCAAGGGCCGGATTCACCGCCATTCGCCGGGCCGGCACGGGATTCGCCACGTGCCGCCCACCTCCGCCAAACGGCATCGATCGCACGGGAACCGCACCACGGTCGTGGTTCCGTTACGCACCTGCACGGGGTTACCGATGCGCCCGACCGACCGTACCGCGCCGACCCGCCGCCGCTTCCTGGGGGCGTCCGCCGCGGCCGGAGCCGCCGCACTGTTTTCCGGTTGCGGGTCGAGCGACTCGGGCAGTTCCGGCCAGACCGCCGGCGACCCGCCCGAGACCCCGGACATTCGGTTCGGGATCATCGCCCTCACCGACTGCTCGCCGATCGTGATCGCCCACGAGAAGGGCTTCTTCCAGAAGTACGGGATCAACTCGACGGTGGTGAAGGGGGCCAACTGGGCGGCCATCCGCGACTCGCTCTCGACGGGCGACATCCAGGCCACCCACATGCTCACCGGGATGCCGATCGCCTCGACGATGGGCCTCCGCGGGGCGCCCAAGAAGCCGATGGTCATCCCCTGGATCATGAACCGGAACGGCCAGAGCATCACCCTGAAGGCCGACCTCAAGGGGCGGGTGGCGGCCGACCCGAAGGCGCTCAAGCCGCTGGCCGACGCCGCGCGGGCGGGCGGCGCCCCGATGACGTTCGCCATGACCTACCCGACCGGCACCCACGACATGTGGACCCGGTACTTCCTCGGGGCCGGCGGGATCAACCCGGACCGGGACGTGTCCCTGACCGTCATCCCCCCGCCGCAGATGGTGGCGAACATGAAGGTCGGGAAGATGGACGGGTTCTGCGTCGGGGAGCCGTGGAACGCCCGGGCCATCGCCGACGGGATCGGGTTCACCGCGTTGAACACGCAGGACATCTGGCGGGACCATCCGGAAAAGGTGTGCGCGTTCACCGCCGAGTTCGCGGAGAAGAACCCCAAGACGGTGAAGGCCGTCATCAAGGCTCTGCACGAGGCGAGCGTCTGGCTCGACGTGATGGACAACCGGCCGGAGCAGGCCGAGATCGTGTCCCGCCCGACGTACATCAACTGCGCCAAGGAGATCATCCTGGGCCGGATGCTCGGCGACTACGACTTCGGCGACGGGCGGACGCGGAAGGACCCGAACTACATGATCTTCAGCCAGCGGAACTGCAACTACCCGCAGCCCAAGTACGCGGCGTGGTGGCTCACCCAGTTCCGCCGGTGGGGCATGGTCGAGGGGCGGCCGGACTACGAGGGCGTGGCCCGGCAGGTGATGCGGCCCGACATCTACGAGGAGGCGATGCGGGAGCTCGGGTACACGCACGGCGGCCGCGACGACACCCCCGAGACCCTCTTCGACGGGGTCACGTTCGACCCGAAGGACCCGGAGAAGTACGCGACCTCGTTCGCCGTCCACAGCATGCGGGGTTGACCCCATGACCCCCGACACCCCGCCCCGCGCCGGCTGGCGCGGGGCGCTCGCCCGGCGCGCGACCTGGCGGCGGGGGCTGACCCTCGGCCTGCCGGTCGGCCTCCTCCAGGTGACCGTCAACCAGGGCGACCTGTGGGTCCGCGGGGCGGCCGACGCCGTCGTCGTCGTGAAATCGATCCTGTCGCCGCTGATCGCCGTGGGCATCGCGGTGGCCTCGGCCGCCTGGGCGGCCGCGCCTCCTTACCCCGAGCCGGGAGAGCCATGAACGCGGTGCCGCGGAAGGTCGGGTACTTCTTCCTCCCCCTGGTCGGGGTGGCGGGCGTGCTGATCGGGTGGGAGGCGCTCGCGGCCTCCGGGCTGGCGAAGGACCTGCCGAGCCCGGCGAAGACGTGGGAGGCGAGCAAGCTCTACGTCGTCAAGCCGTTCGAGAAGCGCGGCGAGATGGACCAGGGGATCCTCCGGTTCACCTGGTACTCCCTGGTGCTGGTGGCGAAGGGGTACGCCATCGGGCTCGCGATCGGGGTGCCGCTCGGGCTGCTGCTCGGGCTGTCGTCCGTGTTCTCCCGCGCGTTCGACCCGGTGATCCAGATCCTCCGCCC
>DASPHQ010000411.1:0-4100 GCA_035629595.1 Urbifossiella sp.
AGCAGCATGTAGTTCATGGCGTGCCGCATGGCCTGGCCCACGGTCATGCCGTCGTAGGCCATCGCGTCCGAGAACGCCAGCACGTAGGCGCCGCCGGAGCCGCTGAACATCCGGTTCGGGGTGCCGATGACGGCCACCGCCCCGCGGTCGAGCAGCGGCCCGGCCACCTGGGCGTTCAGCTCGGCACAGCTCTGGATGAACGCGATCGACGGCCGCATCGGCTCCTGGAACCGGCCGACGCCGAACCGCCCGCGGACGGTGCCGTTGTGCCCCTCCCAGATGAAGTAGTCGTGCTCCGTCATCGCCTTCCGGGCCTGCGCCTCGGTCATGGTGAACCGGCCGTACATGCTCGTCACCTTGTACCCCGCGTTCTCCATCTCGCGGCCGGTGTTCCGCGAGAACGTCTCCAGCAGCTTCAGGCCGTCGCCCGGGTTGCTCGAGATCATCACCTTCGGCTGCGCCTTCGACTCGGACAGAATCTTCGCCCGCGCCAGCATCAGCGGCACGCCGGCGCGGTCGGGGTTGAACAGCCGGCCCGACGGCACGGTGATGAGCGTGTTCTTCTTCGTCGGAATCCACGGCTCCACGTCCACCGAGTCGCCGTCGCGGCCGGCGGTCGGGTTGCGGCGCTTGGCCTGCGGGATGGCGTCGGGGTCGGCGACGACGATCATCTGGTCGATGGAGCGGGCGTCCGGCCCCTGCAGGGCGGCGTTGAACACCTTCTCGGAGTTCATCCCCTCCTCATCGGTGAGGATCAGCGGCGCCTTGCGGAGGGTGGACACCCACGGGGCGAACACGCCGCAGCCGTCCACGTCGCCGGGCGACGCCAGCACCCACAGCCGCGGCGGGCCGGACTTCGCCAGCTCGCGGCGGTGGGCGGCGTCCACGGCCGCGGCGTCGGCCAGAAGCACCACCTCGACGCCGCCCATCTGGGACACGGCCGCGGCCGCGGCGCCCACGGCGTACACCTGCCGCACGCCCTTCGCGGAGGCGAGTTCCTTCAGGCCGCGGACGGGGTCGTCGCCGTCGCGGAGCACGAACAGCGGCACCTTCATCGCGCCGGCGAGGGCCGCGGCGCGGAACAGTTCCTCACCCGGCTCGGCCGGGGTGACAACACAGCGGCCGACGCCCGCGGGGGCCAGCGACCACGCGAACGCCACCGGGTCGCGGGTGGCCTTCTCGGCGTCCAGCACCGGCGGGCCGACGCCCCAGCGGCGGAGCGGATCGACCGTCGGCGGGAACCGGCCGACGAGTTGAACCTTCGCCGGCCGGGTGGAGTCGAGGAACAGCTTCACCGACGTGCGGGCCTTCGGCGTGTCCATCAGGAACGTCGTGTCCGGGGCGAACACCGCGGCGGCCACGGTCAGCGCCATCAGGTCCGGGTTCGGCATCTCGCCGGCGAGGATCACGGAGCCGGAGCGCGGCGGCCCGTCGTCGGCGTCCGGCTGGGCGGCGGCCCGCGGCGCGGGGGCGCCGAGGAGCAGTGCCCCGGCGATCAACGGCGCCCACGGGCGGCGGACTCGGCAACGCATGGTGGTTCCCCGCTAGCGACGGCCCCGCTCCCGGTCGATCCGCTCCAGGGGCGGGAGCAGCCCCTGGGCGTTGGAGATCTGAATCGCCAGCCCCGGCCGCGCGTTCGCTTCGAGAAGCAGCGGGCCGCGTGTGCTGTCTAGTACGATGTCCACGCCGATGTAGCCCATCCCGACGGCCCGGCTCACCTTCCGGGACATGTCGAGAATCTGCGTCCAGTACGGTACCTCGAACCCGATCACACTCGCGCCAGTGTCCGGGTGCTTCTCGGCCTTGCGGTTCTTCAGCACCGCGTGGTGCGTGACGCCCGTGGCGAGGTCGACGCCGGCGCCGATCGCCCCCTGGTGGAGGTTCGCCCGCCCGCCGGACGCCTTCGTCGGCAGTCGCAGCATCGCCATCACCGGCTCCTCCCGGTAGACGATGACGCGGATGTCGGCCGTGCCCTGGTAACTGATCTTACCCAGAACCGGGTGCGGTACAACGCGCTGTTGAACGAGAGCCTCGTCCTCCGAGCCGCCGAGCGAGAACAGCCCCGAAATGATCCCCGAGACGTGCTGCTCGATTCCCTCGTGCGACATCAGCTGCCCGTTGTGGCGGACGTACTCGAAAGTGTTGCGGCCCGTGATGACCAAAACGCCGCGGCCGGCGGCGCCGCGGTTGGGTTTGATGACGAAGTCGTCGTGCCCGGCCAACAGCCGGGTCAGGTGGTGGAGCGAGCCGTGCGACAGCAGCGCCGCGTACAGGTCGGGCGTCGGCACGCCAATCTTCTGGCAGAGCTCGTGCATGGCCCGCTTCCCGTCCACGAGCGGGAAGCACTTGCGCGGGTTCCAGTCGAGGATCCGCTCGGTGTTGCGGGCGTTCATGCCCAGCACGCCGGCCCGCCGCAGCCCCTTCCACCGCCGCCACCACGAAATCATGGCTTCCCCCCGGCGGGGGCGGGGAGCGCCGGCACCTCGGCCGTCTTCGCCGGTGCCGCCTCGGCCGTTCCGTTCCCGATGTACGGCAGCTTCGCGGCCTGAAGCTCGATCACGTCCTGAAAGCGGTACAGCTCCGTGAGCCGGTAGCCGGTGTAGCGGCCGAGCATCAGCAGCGCGGCGACCACCACCAGCAGCGTCTCGGGAAAGCGGAAGAACCACCGGCTCACTGCCTCGGGGCCGACGACCAGCGCCACGGCGACGGCGACGAACACGGTCCCGACCAGCGTCTTGAACGCCGACCACGTGCCGTCCTCGACCTCGACCGTCCAGAAGCGCTCGACCATGTGCGTGAGGATAACGAGCGGGAAGAGCGCGACGTACCCGGTAATGTGGACGCCAGCCTTGGCCGCGACATTCACCACCGACAGGAGGAACACGCACACCATCGTCAGCAGGATGGCGGTGCGCGGCACCATGAGGAGGCTGTAGCGGTCGAGCGTCTTGCGGAACGCCCAGCCGACGAGGACCGTGCCGGCGAAGATGCCGAGCCCCCACGGCAGGGCGCGGGTGTCGCGGAAGATCAGCCCGAGCAATGCTGGGGTGAACACGCCGAACGTCTTGGTGCCGACTACGACGCGGAAAAAGCCGACGACCAGCGCCCCGAGCGGCAGCACCAGCACGAAGCGGACGAGGTGCTGTTCCGCCGGCGGCAGCGACCCGAACGACACCGCCCGCCAGAACGCCCGCATCGGCGGGTCGTCGGCCGCGGGCTGGTCCACCAGCGGCTCGGCCAGGACCGTCACCTTCGCCTCCGACCCCGGGCCGCGGACCAGCGGCTCGTCGTCGAGGCGGACGACGAGGTACGTCGGCGGCCAGTTGCGGTGGCCGTAGTGGCCGAACGTCGGGTCGGCGGGCACCCACCGGCCGGGCTCCGAATCGTCGATCCACGCCTCGGCCCAGCGGTGGAGCACCGGCTGGGCGTCGTCGCGGAGGTTGATCGCCGTCACCACGCGCGCCGGGATGTCGCGGGCGCGGCAGAGGGCGACGAGCAGCCGGGCGCGGCCGGCTGCGTCGCCACCCTTGTGCTGGCAGTCGAGGGCCGAGCCGTTACCGTCGGTGTCGCGGAAGCGCTGCCCGCGGACGTGTTCGAGGAACGCCCGGTACTGGTCCTGCTTCGACGCCTGCCCCTTCGCCAGCTCGCGGGCCTGGTCGAGGATGTCGGGGTGGTTGAACTCGATGCGGGCCGTCGCGGCGAGGGTGTGGTCCTTCTCCGGGTTCGGCTTGTTGTCCAGCCGGTCGCCGGACTTCATCGCGTCGTTCGGGTGGAACGCCCCGAGCGTGCAGCGGAACTTCTGCGTCACCACATAGGATTGAGCTCCCGCCCCGACCATCGGCGTCGTGACGGGTTTGAGGGTCGTCTTGCGGTCGGGCTTGTCGCGGGCGGCGGCGGCGCGGCCCTCGTGCGCGGCCAGCTCGTCGCTCTCGTAGGTCTCGTCGTAGACGTGCTGCCGGCGGAACGACGGCGGGTTGGAAACCTCAACCCGGAACGGCTTTCCGGGTTCGGACGTGCCACGGGCGGTGAGCGTAACCTCCCACCGGGCGGTTCCCGGCATCCCACCCACGTCGACGCCGCCGGTGGCGTAGCGCGTGATG
>DASPHQ010000412.1:0-5929 GCA_035629595.1 Urbifossiella sp.
GAGCCCGTACCAGCGGATCGTGGTGACGAACGGCCGGGCCGGGTTCAACCTGTACCTGAACGGCCACCTCCAGTTCGCGTCCGCCGACGAGTACCGCTACCACGAGGCGCTCGTCCACCCGGCGCTGGCGCTGCACGGCGACCCGCGCCGCGTCCTCATCCTCGGCGGCGGCGACGGCCTGGCGCTGCGCGAGGTGCTGCGCTGGCCCGGCGTCAGCGCCGTGACGCTGGTGGACCTCGACCCGGCGATGACGGGGCTGTCGGAGGCGTACCCGCCGCTGGCCCGGCTGAACGGGAATGCGTTCGCCGACCCGCGGGTGACGGTGGTGAACCGCGACGCCTTCCTGTGGGTGGACGAGCCGGACGACCCCTACGACGCGGTGCTGATCGACTTCCCGGACCCGTCGAACTACTCGGTGGGGAAGTTGTACACGACGCTGTTCTACCGCAAGCTGTCGCGGCGGCTGGCGCCCGGGGCGGCGGTGGCGGTGCAGTGCACGTCGCCGCTGTACGCCCGCACGTCGTACTGGTGCGTGGTGCGGACGCTGGAGGCGGCGGGGTACGCGGTACGGCCGTACCACGCGGCGGTGCCGTCGTTCGGGGTGTGGGGCTTCGCACTGTGTCGGAAGGAGCCGTTCCCGGTGCCGACGACGACGCCGGCCGGGCTGAAGTTCCTGACGCCGGCGGTGCTGCCGGGGCTGTTCGAGCTGCCGCCGGACCTGGGGCCGCTGCCGGTGGAGGTGAACCGCCTCGACAACCAGATGCTGGTGCGCTACCACGAATCGGACTGGCGGACGTACGAGAAGTGACCGCGGGTGTAGACTCGGGACGCCCGGCGGTGGTAGAATTCCATCAAACCGGGGAACGAGCGATGAGGGCGGATACGTTCGATGCCACGATCCAACAATTTCAACAGCGGGTGCCGTACCGCCCGTTTACGATCGTTCTGGTCAACGGAACGCAGTTCGAGGTCGATTTCCCGACGGCGATCACCGTACGGGACGGGACGGGGGTCTACGTCCGGCCGGGTGGCATCCCGGTCATCTTCGACCACGAGGGCGTGAACCAGATCTTCGGCGACCTGAAGCCGGAGGATGCGGGGTGACCGGGGCTTCGCCGCTCGCGGCTTAGCGCTGCCCAGCGCTGGGCAGCGCTAAGCCGCGAGCGGCGAAGTCGTCAGAACTGCACCTCGGCGTCGAGGATGAACGTCCCCGCGGCGCCGCCGCTGTTGTCGGCGTGCCACCAGTCGGTGGACGGGCCGCCGTGGATCACGAAGGCGTTCCCGGCCGCCGCACCGCTGGCGTACAGGGTGTCGTTCCCGACGCCGCCGTCGATGATGATGTCGCCGGACGAGCCGACGTTGATCAGATACAGCCCGTCGCCGCCGCTGCCGCCGCGCACGTCCACGCGCCCGGCGAACACGTTGACCAGCGCCAGGTAGTCCTCGCCCTCGCCCAGGTCGGCGACGAACTGCGGCAGCGGCCCGCGGCCGACGTACACGAACGGCTGGCCGTTCACCGTCGTGCCGTCCTGGCCGACGACGTACACGTCGCCGGCCGAGTTCTGCTCGACGTGGACGCGGTTGGCGGCGGCGTCGCCGGTCAGGAACAGGCCGTTGGCGCTGAACGCCAAGGCCACGTCGCCGGCCGGCGTTTCGCGGGACTCCAGGGCTTCACAGCCAAGGCGGGTTCGTGGGTTGAAAGTGGTCATGATGCGTCCTCGTCGCTGGGAGGCGAACGGAGGAACTCGCCGCAATCGACGTACCGGGGCGGAAGTCGCGTCGGGTGAACGATTCGGACGGGCTCACGGCCCCGCGGCGAAGTCGTAGCGGTATGCCGCCGCCCCCGGCGCCTCCGCCACCTTCCCGCCGCGGCCCAGCCCCTCGGCGTAGGCCGTCAGCACCGCCTCCTCGTTGCTGTGCCGGTGGCTGAACACCACCCACACCCGCCCGCGCCCCGCCAGCGCCGCGAGCTGATTGCGGTACTCAATCCGGTTCTCCCGCGCCTCGCTCCCGAGCACCACGGCGCCGGCCGGGAACGGGTCGTCGCGGGTGTAGTGCAGGAACGCCGGCACCGCCCCGTAGTAGACGTACACCACGTCGCCCGGCCGCAGCTCCGCACGCACCGCGTCGAGCACCGGCGCCAGTTGCTCCTCGCGCATCGGCCGCTTCAACCCCTGGTACGCCTCCAGCGCCGGCGCCGCGACCAGCACCCCGAGCAGACCCGCCGCCGCGAACGCCTGTGTGGGCCGGAGCGCCGCCGCCACGGCGTGCGCGCCGGCGGCCACGCCGAGCACCATCAGCGGTACCAGGAACAGCAGCAGCCGGCCGGCGAACGGGTAGGCGTGGAAGCCGGACGCCAGCAGCGCCAGCAGCCCCGGCAGCGCCACCGCCACGGCCACCGGCCAGCGGGTGCGAGCCAGGTTCCACAGGCCGACGGCGAAGAACACCGCCGCCAGCCCGCCGGCGCGGACCTCGCTCCCGGCCAGCCCGCCGGGCATCGAGAACGGCCCGAAGTAGTGCTCGGCCAGCCACGCCAGGTCGCCGGCGCTCCGCGGCGGCAGCGGCAGGAAGTGCCCCGCCCAGTACCCCATCAGGTAGTCGTTGCCGCGCAGCTGCCGGGTGAACAGCACGTAACACGCCGCGAAGCTCACCAGCCAAGCGGCGCTCGTCGCGGCCGCGGCCAGGAAGCGGCGCCGGTCGCGGTTGATCGCCGCGTCCGCGAGCAGCGCGCCGCCGACGCCGCCGAGCACGAACGCCGCCGGGTGCGAGAACCACACCGCCGCCGCGCCCGCCGCCGCCAGCACCGCCCAGCGCCGCGCCCCGCCGCTCCCAGTCAGCAGGCCGGCCGCGGCGGCGAACAGGCCGACGGTCAGCGCCGCGTCGGTGGCGTACTGCTTGCACTCGGCCGAGTAGCTGACCATCACCGGCGACAGCGCCAGCAGCGCCACCGCCAGCAGCGCCGCCGGCCGCGGCACGAGGCGCGGCGCCACCCACGCGAACCCGACCAGCCCCAGCAGCGACGCCGCGAACGGCAGGAGCCGCAGCGCCCACTCGGACGCGCCGAGCTGTGCCACCACCGCCTTCGACGCGAGGAGGAAGCCGACCGGGGCGCCCTGGTTCCAGTCGAGCGGCGTCAGCAGCCCGGCGGCGTCGCGGCCGACGAGGTTCAGCGCCAGCATCGACTCGTCGATCCACAGGTTGCGGCCGCCGCCGAGGGCCGCGGCGCGCAGCCCGACGCCGACCAGCAGCACGGCCGCGACGGCCGCGAGGCCGGTCCGGCGGGCGCGGCGCGCGGGGGCGGCGGGGACCGTGACGACGACGGGTGCGCGGACGGGGTCGAGGCGGTTATGGACGGACGAGGCGGGGACGGCCTCGGTGGGTCGCATGAGGGGGCTCCGGGTGCGGCGGGCGGCCCGGGAGCGTAGCACCGCGGCGCGCGGCCGGTCAACCGCAACCGCCGAACGCGAAAGCCCGGGGACGGCCGTCCCCGGGCTTCGCGAGTGGTGCTGTGATCGGGAACTCTACCGGTCGCCGACCAGCCGCGGGGCCGGGGCCGTCGGGAGCGGCGGCGGCGGCGGGAACTTCCCCGCACGCATGTCTGCGATCAGCGGCCGCACCACCTCGCCCGGCAGCACGTAGGTCTCCACCCGGCCGACCCGCGCGATGCACACGCCGACCACCCGGCCGTCCAGGTCCACGACGCACCCGCCGCAGTTCTTCGGGTCCACCACCATGTCCGTCTGCAGCACCGTCTTGAACCCGAACCGCCGCGCCGACAGCGGGCCGCCCATGCTGTTCTGGAGGTCGGCCCGCCCGTTCCCCTTCATGTCCTTCGGCAGCGGGCTCAGCGTCGCCGACAGCGACAGGGTCTCGCCCTTGCGGCGCAGCGACAGGGTCACCGTCTGCCCCGGCCGCGAGTCGTCCAGCAGGTCGGACAGCGCCTCCGAGTCGGCGACGGCCTTGCCGTCCAGCTTGAGGATGATGTCGCCGACCTTCACGCCCGCCTTCTGGGCGCCGCCGCCGATCGAGGTCATGGTCACCTCGGCCCCGCCGCCGGGCGGGGCGACGACCGCCATCTGCACGCCGAGGAGGCCGCGGTCCGGGTTGCCCGGCTGGTCCCGCTTGCCGAGCGTCCGCGTCACCACGCTCACGATGCCGACGCCGACCGGGTCGCTCCCCACGCCCGCGGCCGCCAGCCAGTTCCCCAGCGGCGCCACGTTGGTGTCGGCGAACGTCTGCGCGGGGAGCCCCTTCTTCCCGGCGACCTTCAGCAGCGCCAGGTCGGTCACCTTGTGGACGCCGACCAGCTCGGCGTCGGCGTCGGTGCCGTCGGCGAATCGCACCGCGAGCGTGCCGCGCAGGTCGCTGGCCTTGGTGAGGACGTACCCGTCGGCGAACACGATCGTGCCGAGGGCGGTGTCCTTGCCGTTGGCCAGGACGCGGACGGTGGACTCGTTCACCTTCGCCACGACCGGCTGGAACGCGCCGACGAGGCGGGCCGAGATGACGTCGGGGCTGATGGACTGGGTGCCGCGGTCCTTGCGCTTGAAGCCCTCGGGCGGCTGGGCGGCGGCCGGCCCCGCCAGGGCGAACAGGAGGGCCGCGGCGAGGAGCGAGCGGGTGCGCATCGAAGGAGGCTCCGGCGGGGTGTCGTGTTCGGCAGTCGGTGCTTCGCGTTTGGAGAACAGGGGCGGTAGCCGCGGGCTTCAGCCCGCGCCCACGTCGGCGGTGTCGGCTCCCCGTGGCTCCCGGGTGGGCGCCGCAGGTGCGCGCGGGCTGAAGCCCGCGGCTACCAGCAATTCGGCTTACGGCCGGCGCCGCGCCAGCGTCACGGTCAGCGTCTCGGTGCGGGCGCCGCGCGCCACCACCACCTCGACCTCGTCGCCGACGCGGCGGCGCGCCAGCAGCTTCCGCACGTCGTCGGCCGTCTTCACCGCGGTGCCGCCGAACGAGGTGATCTCGTCGTTCACCCGCATGCCGGCCTCCGCGGCCGGGCCGTCCTCGGCCACCAGCGTCACCTTCGCGCCCTTGGTGCCCTTCACCTCGTTCCCCTCGGCGTCCTCGAACGACGCGCCGAAGTAGACCGGCGGCGGCGCCTTCGTCTTGCCGACCTCCACACCCGCCAGCAGCTGGTCCCAGTCGGTCTTGAACCCGTCCACCGGGACGTGGATGTTCTGCGCCAGCGTGAAGCCGATGCGGCTGTGGATGCCGACGAGCTTGCCGTCCAGGTCGAACAGCGGGCCGCCGCTGTCGCCGCCGACGAGCGTGCAGTTGGTGCGGATCAGGTCCTTCTGGCTGTCGAGCACCTGGCCGAGGCGGGCCACCGGCGGCCGGCCGGGGCGCCACCCGCCGTGGTGCCCGAGCGTCACCACCCACTGCCCCTTCTTCAGGTCGCCCGACTTCCCGAGCGCCACCGTCGGCCACTTCCCGTCCGGCGTCTTGGCCTTGTCGGTGATCTGGATCATGCCGCTGTCGATCTTGGTGTTCGTGCCCAGCGACTTCCCCGTCACCTCGGTGCCGTCGGGGAGGATGACCTTGCACTTGGTGCCGGGCGCGCCGGACACGTGGGCGGCGGTGAGGATCAGGCCGTCCTCGTTCACGATGACGCCGCTGCCGGCGCCCATGCCGATGAACAGGCCGACGGTGGCGGCGGTGGTCTTGTCCACGACGCGCTTGGTGGCGACCTCGAGTGCGCGCAGGTCGGCGATGCTGCCGGGGGCGGTGGTGCGGGCGGTCTCCCACGCCGGCACCTTCGCCGCTTTCGTAGCCGGCGGGTCGTCGGCCGGGGCGGGGCCGGCGAAGCCGGCGAGCAGGGCGGCCGCGAGGGGCAGGGCGAGCGAGAACCGACGGCGCGTCATGGGCTGAGACTCCGGCTGCATCGTCCCGGGCTACGGGGTTCGATGGCGGTCGCGGTCAATGGGTTCGACCG
>DASPHQ010000413.1:0-3472 GCA_035629595.1 Urbifossiella sp.
TCAGCACCCAGAGCGGGATCAAGCACACGCCGAAGGGGATGGCCGACGCCGACAAGACGTGGGAGGCGTTCCGGGCCGGGATGCGGGCGAACCCGGCGGAAGCCTGGTGGCGGGCAAACCTCGACCTGCCGGCGTACTTCAGCTTCCATGCGCTGAACCGGCTGCTCGGGAACGTGGACCTGCGGCCGGACGGCAATCACGGGTACTACCGCCGGCCCGACGGCCGGTGGGCACCGATCCCGTGGGACACCGACATGATGTTCGTCCCGCGGCACCACCAGCCCGGCCACGTCGACGCGGTCGGCTGCCTCCGCCACCCGCGGATCGCCGTCGAGTACCGCAACCGGGGCCGTGAAATCCTCGACCTGTTCGCGGCCGACGCCGGCGACCGGGGCGGGCAGGTCGGGCAACTCGCGGCCGACCTCGCGGCGGCGTTGACGCCGGCCGGGCACGCGGTCGACTGGCCCCGGCTCGACGAGGCGGTGTGGAACCGGCACCCGCGGATGAACCAGAAGGGGTCGTACTACGTCAACCCGGCCGCCGCCGAGCACTTCGGCGGGCGGTGGACGCGGACCCTGGCGACGAACGACTTCGCGGGGTTCCGGCGGTACGTGGTCGAGTTCTGCACGGACAGCCGGCCGGCGAAGACCTACGCCCCGAACGACGGCGACCAGCGGGGGTACGGGTGGGGGTATCTGGCCCACGAGACCCGGGACGACCGCATCCCCGCGACGCCGGCGGTGGCCCGGGTGCCGGGCGGGCCGCAGCGGTTCCGGGCGTCGGCCTTCGCGTCGCCGGCCGGGGTCGGGGCGGCGGCCCTGGAGTGGCGGGTCGGCCGGGTCGGGCGGCGGGGCTGGTACGAACTCGCCGACCACTGGCGGGCGGACGCCGCGACGGGGGCGGACGTCGACATCCCCGCCGACGTGTTCCAGGAGCCGGGCGAGTACCGCGTCCGCGCCCGCTGGCGGGACCAGACGGGCCGCTGCGGGCACTGGAGCCCGCCGGCCGCCGTGGTCGTCCGGTGACGGCGGCTCCGTCATCCCGTCCGAGTGCCGTATCGGGCGAACGGGTTGCGCACGCGCAGTCGCGGCGTGAACCTGTGCGCTCGGTGACACGCACGTCGGGACGGGCTTCCTGAGCGGCTCGACCGTCCACTTCCTGAAGGTCGAACTGGCCCGCGAGGTGCCCATGCCCATCGCCATCGAGAGCCGAAGGCTCAGTCCGGCGACAATCGAGAAGCGGTGGCCGGGTGCCGTGGTCGTCGACGTGACCTCGAAAGGGCCGGCCCCGTGGGTCCGGTTCAGCCCGTTCTACCCGCACGGCGGCATCCCCATCCCGAACACCCCGGACCAGACTGCCGCGTCGGTCGAAGGGCTGTGGCAGGGTCTCAAGGTGTTCGAGCGGGAGGACATCGACCCGTCGAGGTGGCGGATTAACACCATGCGGGGGATCAAGCGGTCGGGCCGGAGCCGCGGAGCGGTTCGAGGCCACCGGCACGGGGTCGGGTGCGAGGTGTTGCTCGGCTACCAGGACGCCCGATACCGGATCTACCTGCCGGCGTATCGGTGGGTGCTGGAGAACCGCCTGGCGGCCGAGGTGGGGCAGCTCCGGGAGGCCGCGAGGGACCGGACGGTCGTGCTGTTGGACTACGAGACGAACGGGGACGTCGACGACCTGTCGTCGCCGCTGTCGCACGCGGCCCTGGTGAAGTGCTTCGCGGAGGGGAGCTGGCCGCCCGCATGTGAACCGTGACGGCCAGGGCACCAGGGAGATTGGCGGCCACACCCCGGCCCACCAAGCCTTGTCGTCCTGGCGTTCCAAAATCCACTTTTCGAGATGACGCCGGGTCAAACCACTGGAGTTGTGCACCAGGCGGGGGAGATCGTCGGGGGAGCCGTGACGCAGGATGCTGCCTTCACTGCGGTTTTGTCACGAGCCCGTCAACACACGGACATGAAAGCGGAGAGGGAGGGATTCGAACCCTCGTTACCCTTGCGGGTAAATCAGTTTTCGAGACAGCCCCACAAAAGTCACGAAAACCCGGCGAGAATGGGCTTCCGCACACGCGGCACCCCTCGACTTGCCGCCGACTTGCTCGCCCCGTCCGAACGGTGAGCTCCCGGTTTTGCTGGTCCTTCGTCCCTGTCCTCTCTCTGATTCTGGCTACCATCGTTGACTTTTTGGCCGATGCTGCACAGCATGGGGTAGAGCGTTGTTCAAACCGAACGTCCTTCGATTCAGAGGGTACTGTGGGGAAAGCGAAGCCGAAGCCCAAGGCTGAGGAAGGCCCGACGAAGTACCGCACCTACCCGTACCACACAATCGACGAAGCACTTGTCGTCGCCGACAAAATCCAGAACGAGCGATCGGGCAAGCCGTTCAACAGGCTCCTGCTGGCGGAAGCGATCGGCGTGTCGCCAGGTAGCTCCAACTACCGAGACCTGCTCAGCTCATCGTACAAGTACGGACTCACCGACGGCACAGAGAAGGTTGATGACATCGGCCTTACCTCCCTCGGCGCTGACGCCACCCAGCACGCAGATCCGCGCAAGCGGCTAGCTGCGATCAGGAAGGCGATCCAGAAGCCTGCCATCTTCGCCAAGTTCTATGAGGATTACCGGAACGCGAAGCTGCCATCCCCGGCGATGATGCCGAAGCTTCTCGTCATCGATTACAACGTTCCGAAGGAACACGCAGAAGATTGCACTCGGATCATCATGGAGAATGGTCGGTACGCGGAGATCATCCGTGACATCTCCAACGCGCCGTACTGCATGTTCGACCAGAACGTGGAAGCAGGGGTCGAGGCAGAAACCGAAGAAGACAAGAAGCCACCCCAAAGCGGGGTGACGCCTGCTCCGGCGAAAGTTCAGGCTCCTACCCAAGCCCAGGCTCAACCAACCCCCGAACTACCCGCCGATGCTGCACCCCCGGCGCCGCAGTCGTCACGCCCGATCTTTATCGGCCACGGGAAGAAGCGTGGCCCGCTGGATCGGCTCGTCAAGATTCTCACGGGGTTCGGCATCCCGCACAAGGTCGTGGTCGATGAGGCCAACCTCGGCCGACCGATCCCAGTGAAGGTCCGGGATACGATGCTGCAATGCGGCTCGGCAATCCTCATCTTCACCAGGGACGTGAAGCTCCACGATGAGAACAATCAAGAAATCTGGCGTCCCAGCGAGAACGTCGTCCACGAACTCGGTGCCTGTTCCTTCGCCTACGAGGACCGGGTTATCATCCTCAAGGAGAAGGGGATTCAGTTCCCGACCAACTTCGCCAGCATCGGCTACATCGAGTTCGAGGAGGACGCTGTCGAAGCGAAGACGGCGGACTTACAAAGCGTCTTGAAACGGCGGCCGGGGTTAGGGTACGACCGCCGGCATGACACGGAAGCCCTACGACACGGACCTGACCGACGCCCAGTGGGCGGCCCTGGAGCCGCTCCTCCCGAAGCCGAAGTCCGGCACCCCCA
>DASPHQ010000414.1:0-5773 GCA_035629595.1 Urbifossiella sp.
CTCCAGGTCCGGCAACTCCGCCACCGCCGTCACGCGGTCGCCCGGCTTCAGCCGCCGGTCGGGCGCGCCGGCCGGGTTCTGGCCGTTCAGCGCCAGCGGCAGGAAGCGGTAATCGACCGCCGCCGCCCGCAGCGACTTGCCGCACAAACTCCCCTCGTCCGGCTGCGGCGAGAACTCCACGACGACGAGCGTCCGGCCGAGCGCCGTCACCAGCGTCTGCACCCGGTCGCCGAACAGCGCGGCGGCGAACGCCGGGGCCGCGAGCGCCGGCACCGCCACCGCGTGCCGCACCCCCGCCGCCTCGCGCAGCGCCCCGGCGAACAGCGCGTCCGACAGCCGCACCACCACCCGCGCCTTCGGCGCGAACTCCTTCACCAGCAGCGCGATCTCCAGGTTCGCCAGCTCCGAGTCGGTCGCGGCGATGACGGCCTTGGCGGTGTCGGCGCGGGCCTGCCGCAGCACCTCGGCCACGGTCGCGTCGCCGACGAACGCCGGCACCCCCTTCCGCCGGCAGGTGGCGATGAACGGGTTGTCGTTCACCTTGTCGATCGCCACCACCCGCTCGCCGATGGCGACCAGCTCCTCGACGCACCGGTAGCCGACGTTGCCGAGGCCGCACACGACGACGTGCCCGCCGTCCGGCACCCGCCGCACCTCGAGCGCGCCGCCGAGCCGGGCGCGGATGAGGTAGTTCGTGAGGATGGCGGTGAACCCGGCGAGGAGGGCGGCGCCGACGAGCTTGAGGCCGCTGAGGAACACCTTGGCCCACGCCGGCCGGGCGTCGCCGCGGAGATCGGCCCCGGTCGCCATCACGCTCACCGACTGGTACGCGCCGTCGGCCCAGGTGTCGTCGAGGCCGAACCGGAACGTCAGCGTGCTGCCGACCAGCACCACGAACAGCACCGGCGTGATGACCTTCACCGCCAGGTCCACTTCCCCCAGGGTGCGGGCGGCGGTGCGGAGCCAGCGGCGCACGGCCCCGGCCCAGTGGACGCCGGGGAACAGGTCGCCGCGGACGACCTCCAGCAGCGGCCGCACCGCCGCCGCCGCCCCCGCGACCACGACCCGGTCGCCCACTGACAGCCGGGTGTCACCGCGGACGTCGAGCAGGAAGCGCGGCTCGGCCGCGTCATTGCCGACGGCCAGCGGCACGACGCCGTACTGCCCGGCCACGTCGGCCAGGGTGCGGCCGGCGAGGGCGGACCCGTCGGCGACGACGACCTCGGCGATCTGGTGGGGGTCGTTGTCGAGCTTGAACGCGCCGAGCGCCTCGCCGGTGGCGGCGGTGAGGGCCAGGAGCGGCGCGACGAGGCCGGACACGCTCAGCGCGGTGGTGTTCTTCACCGTCCCGCCGAGCCGGGCGAGGAGATTCTGGTTGTACATCCGCACCACGACGCGGGCGTCGGCGTTGAGCTGCCGGACGATCAGCGCCGCGGACACGTTCACCAGGTCGTCGCCGGTGACGACGAGGACCGCGGCGGCGGTGCGGACGCCGGCCCTCTCGAGCACGTCGGGCTTGCGGCAGTCGCCGACGACGACGGTGAGGCCGGCGAGGCGCGGGTCGTCGGCCGGCGGGTTGGTGTCGACGACGGCGACGGGCTGGCCGGCGGCCCGGAGCGATTCGAGGACGCGCCAGCCGACGCGCCCGAGCCCGCACAGCACGACCGGACGATCCACTCTGGCTCCTCCCCGGTTCAGGTCGCCCGACGAGAGGCGTTCTACCCTGGTGCCCCGGAATGACCAATTATCAATGACCCACCAATGACCAAGGACAGAGCCGGTCTGCGGGGTGGCGCTTCGCCGGGGCTATCCGGTGATTCGGTGCCGGGCCGTGGTCATTGGCTCGGGGCTTTAGCCCGGAGGGCGTCTTGAGTAGCCCGGGGTGGGAACCCCGGGCGGCGTCCGCGGTGTGTGAGGTCCGTCGCTCCCGCGAAACCCGCCGACGCCCGCCCAGGGCTTCCGCTCTGGGCTAACCAAGACGCCCTCCGGGCTGAGGACCGGAGCCGACGATACAACACCGGGATGGAATCCAACACCTACGACGAGGTCCCGTACGAGAGCCACCCGTACGCCCAGACGCACCCGTCGCGGCTCGCGGTCGTGGCCCGGCTGTTCGGACTCGACCCGCCGCCGATCGAGACCGCGCGCGTCCTCGAACTCGGCGCCGCGGCCGGCGGCAACCTCATCCCCTTCGCCGAAGCCTTCCCGCAGTCTCACTGCGTCGGCGTCGACCTGTCCGCGCGGCAGGTCGCCGACGGAGCCGCGGTCGTGCGGCAGCTCGGGCTCGCCAACGTCGAGCTGCGGCACGCCAGCATCACCGACGTGGACGACGCCTACGGCACGTTCGACTACGTGGTCTGTCACGGTGTCTTTTCGTGGGTGCCGACCGCCGTCCGCGACGCCATCCTCGACGTGTGCGCTCGCCGGCTGGCGCCGAACGGCGTCGCCTACGTCAGCTACAACACGTACCCCGGGTGGCACATGCGCGGCATGATCCGCGACATGATGCGCTACCACGCCATGCGCTTCCCCGACGCGAAGCAGCGGACCGGCCAGGCGCGGGCGCTGCTCGACTTCCTCGCCGCGTCGAATCGCCAGGAGGGTGCCTACACCGCGCTGTTGAAGTCCGAGCTCGAAAGCGTCCGCAAGCAGGCCGACCACTACCTGTTCCACGAGCACCTGGAGGAGAACAACGACCCGCTCTACTTCCACCAGTTCGTGGCGATGGCCGAGGCGCACGGCCTCCGCTACCTCGGCGAGGCCCGCGTCGGAACGATGGTGACGGGGAACTTCGGACCGGACGTTCAGAAGACGCTCCGCACCCTCGCCGCGGACCAGGTGCAGACCGAACAGTACATGGACTTCCTGCGCAACCGCACGTTCCGCGAGACGCTCCTCGTCCGCGCCCCCGCCGCGCCGAACTGGACGATCGACCCGACCGCCGTGCGCGCGATGCACGTCGCGTCCGGCGGCAAGGCGGCGACGAAGAACCCGCCCGACATCCACACCGAGGCGCCGGCCCAGTACCAGACGCGCAGCGGCATGACGCTGTCGACCAACCGGCCGCTGCTGAAGGCGGCGATGCGGGTGCTCGGCGACCGCTGGCCGGGCACGACGCCGTTCGCCGACCTGCTGGCCGAGGCGCGCCGCCTCCTCGACCGCCCCGCGGACACGCTGGAGGACGACGCCAAGACGCTGGCGCTGGGGCTGGTAAACACGTACATCTCGTCCGACTTGCTGGAGTTTCACGCGGCCCCGATCCCGGTATCGCGGGCGGTCGGGGAGACGCCGGAGGTGTTGAAGTCGGCCCGCCTCCAGGCCGGGAGCGGGGCGGGGATGGTGACCAACCGCCGGCACGAGCTGGTGAAGCTGACCGACCTCGACAAGCGCCTCGTGCCGCTGCTGGACGGCACACGGGCGCGGCCGGAACTGGTGGAGGCGCTGGTCGCGGACGCGCTGGCTGGTCAGTTGCAGGTGGCGCGGAACAACAAGCCGGTGACCGGCGACGCGGCGGTCCGCGATGCGCTGACGGCGGTCCTCGACCCGGCGCTGACGGTGCTCGCCGGGCACGCGTTGCTGGTGGGGTGAAGGCGTGGGGCCGGTTTCCAACCGGCCTGGGCAGGGCCGGTTGGGATGCGATTGCGACGGCAGCGACGGCGAGTTAGCTTGTCGCCGAAACCGTCATGGAGGCGCCGATGCCGCGGAAGCTGACCCGGTACACAGTCAGCGACGGCAAGCTAGTGTTGACGCTGGAGTTAGCCGAGGAGGGCGGGTACGTAGTCACGTCGCCGTTCGACCCGAACCTCGTCACGGAGGCCGAAACGCTGGAGGAAGCGTTCGAGATGGCCCGTGACGCCGCGGCCGCGCTGCGGGCGTCACGGCGGAAGCTGAACCGCCCCGCTACTCGGAAGGCGGGAAGTCGCGGAACAGCTTCTTGAGTTCCGCGTTCGGCTTCGGCGGGTTCTCGATCGCCTCGACGAACGCGGCCCAGCCCCGCACGGACAGCGTGATCCGCTCAGGAAGTGCGTTGTCGTCGGGTTCCTCAGACATCAACACACCCCTGGCGGGTGGATGATCTTTGACGGAGACGATAGCAGCGGTGCGGGTTCGGGCGTAGGTCGGGCCGAGTCTTCGAGGCCCGACGCGGGACGCTGGTGGCGAACGGGAGGGGCCGGAAACCTACCCACACTGGGGATCGGACGAGTAGCCCAAACGCCGGGGGGCTACTCCGACGGCGCGTAGTCGCGGAGGAGCTTCTTGAGCTTCGGGTTCGCCTTCGGCGGGTTCTCGATCGCGGCCAGGAACGCGGCCCAATCTGTTGAGCTAAGCGTGATGGTTTCCGGCTCGTCTCCCGAGTCTCCGACGGGAACGACCTTTGCCTTGCGGATCAGGATTTCGTTGTCGCTTCGGACTTCCAGGAGAAGCGTGGCGTTAGCGAATGCCCTCGGCAAGGTCAGGCGCGCCTTGCTGTCCGTGACTCGAATTTCGGGTGTCTGCTGAGACATGATGCTCCGGCCGCGTCATCGTGAACGCGGAGGGTTCATCGCCGCACGAAATGGCGTGAACCGTATCGATCGTGCTGTTTGTGTCAAACCGCACCTATCGTTCCCAACCCGCTCTATAGTAACCCGATCGGGCCGTTTGGACAAGGGGGAATTGCCAACTATTGGCATTCGGGAAAGAGGGATTATGGGTCTGGACCATTTCGGGCGATGCGATATATTGTACATGCTTTCTACGATTGTGCGGCGAGACGAGCATGACCTCGTGGAAGATCCCAGCTCTCACGGAGGGGCATTCCAGGACCGCGTTCGCCTGCGGGCAGCCGACCCTTGATCGCTTCCTGAAAGAGTCCGCGCGACAGAATCAGGACAAGGGTATGAGCCGAACCTTTGTCCTGCTGCGCGACGAGGAAGTGCGGGTCTATGGCTACTACACCCTCTCGGGCGGGCAGGTCAACACAACTGACCTGCCCCCGAAGACGGCGAAGAAGCTTCCGAAGTATCCGGTGCCCGTTGCGATGCTCGGCCGGTTGGCCGTGGACTCGTCAGTCCAAGGTATGCGACTTGGCGAGTTGCTACTCATAGACGCGATCCACCGCACCCTCGCGGCTTCCGAACTGGTCGGGATGTTCGCGCTCGTTGTCGACGCACTCAATGACCGTGCCGCGGAGTTCTACACGCACTACGGCTTCGAGCGATTCCCCGACCGGCAGGACCGGCTTTATCTACCGCTTGCCGAGTATCGGAACCGCCCGTGGAAGTAACCTACGCCTCGATCAGCCGCCCCCTACCACCTGCTCTAGCCCCGCCTCCGCCGTTCGCGCCGCCGTCTCCCAGCTGTGGTGCGCCACCACCCACGCCCGCGCCGCTGACCCCGCCGCGGTCCGCTTCGCCGCATCCGCCCACAGGCCCGACAACCCCGCCGCCCACTCGGCCGGCGTCCGCGCCAGCACGAACCCCGCCGCCCCCGGCTCGCGCAGCCCGTTCAACGCCGTCGGCGAGCACACCACCGGCTTCCCCATCGCGGCCGCCTCCAGCAGCTTGTTCTTGATGCCACCGCCACTCACGAACGGCAGCACCACTACCTGCTGCCGCGCCACCTCGGCCCGCAGGTCCGGCAGGTCCGCCGACAGCTCGACGCCGTCGCGGCCGACCAGCGCCAGCACCGGCGGCGTCGGGTTGAAGCCGAACACGCGGAAGCGCGCGTCCGGGTGCGCCGCCCGCACCCGCGGCCACACCGCGCCGCAAAACCACTCCAGCGCCTGCACGTT